>JBDSSU010000561.1:0-34551 GCA_039928635.1 Opitutaceae bacterium
GTGAACCCTTGCGCGTTGGGATCAGCCACCATGCGGGCGCGAGCCCAATCGCGCACGGCGGCGGCGGCGGCCGGATCCAGCAGGAATTTTATTTCAGACGCGAACTCACGCTTTTCGTGCGCGGCGAGTTGAGAGGGCGACATTGAAGGGAGGTGGGGTGACCTAACGACGCGCAGCGTGGTGAAAACGTTACCTAAATGTAACACAAATGTTCGCCGCGGCCGCGGATCGCACCCGGTCGAGTCACAAACACACCGCCGGAGCTCCACCTGTTCGAGCGCGGTCCCTCCAGCGGTTTCTCCCGTCACTACCGACACACCCGAACGCTGAAGCGCACCGAAACCAAAGAGCTGATCGCTCAGTTGCCAGAAGGAATCAGGAATCCGCTTTGAGGATCGCGGCGAGCTTCCCGTCCAATGCCTCGGCCCAGATCTCGTAACCTTTGGGATTGGGATGAAGGAGATCCGGCAAAATGTCGCGCTAGGGGTTTCCATCCCTCCCCAAAAAGGCCGCGCCGATGTTTAGAAAAAAAACGCGGCGGGTCATCAGCCAGTTTTGCAATCAGCGGGTTCACGTCCGCCACCCGCCCGTTGAGTTGCTTGTCCGTGATATCCGCCCGTGGCAGAAGACCGACCCTTGAAATTTTTTGGGCTTCACCCGCGCTCGTCCACAGCGACGAAAATCGTCGCTGCGGGCGCCGGGCGCCTACGTTGAAACATTACCCTGCGACCACTGACCATCGATCAGGCGCCACATTTTCCCGTTGGGGTTTTGATTGCGCAGCGCGAGAGGGAGACGGGCAGCCCGAACGTTGTCATAGCAATGCAAAGCCCCAAAACGGCGCAGGGAGGCGGGAATGCCGACGGCGGTGAAACCGGGATGTCCAGTGGAAGGATACGGCCCCCCGTGGTTCATCGCCGAACTCACCGCGACGCCCGTGGGCATTTTGTCGTTGAGCAGCCGGCCAACGCGTTCGCGCAACAGCGGCTCGAGCGTGGAATAAAGCGCGTCATCGGCGCCCTTCGTGTCGGAGTAAATGCAGCCCGTCAGATTTCCCTCGAAATGCGAGAGCACCGCGACCGCCTGCGCGATGTCGCGGACCACAACCAACAGCGAGGCATTGCCGAAAGCTTCGGTCTGAAGCTTTTCGGGTGCAGCCAGAAATCCGTCGCCACTCACGCGCAGCAGCGTGTTGGCATAGCGCGACCCGGGAGTTTTTACCGGAACGCCACCGGTGAGGACTTCCGCGCCGGCACCGCGAAGCGTGTCGACGCTGGCCGCGAGCGAGCGGGCCACCGCGGAGGAAAGCAGCGGCGCGACGGGAGCGGCTTCGAGACGGGTTTTCACCGTGGAGACGAATTGCTCGGCCTCCGCGCTGGCGAACAACACGACGATGCTCGGGCTCGTGCAAAATTGTCCGGTGCCCATCAGGCAACTGCCCGTGAATTCTTCCGCGAGCTTCGCGCCGCGTTCGGCGAGTGCACCGGGTAACATCACCACGGGATTAACGCTCGAGAGTTCGAGGTAGATCGGTTTACCCGCAGCGTCGGCCGCGGTCTTGAGCTTCAGGCCAGCGCCGCGGCTGCCGGTGTAGCCCGTCGCGCCCGTGCGCGGATCAGAGACGAAACGTTCGCCGTCGGCGTGGCTCGTGCGATAGATGAGCTGTACGGTGGCAGGCGGCAATCCGGCTTCGCCCACCGCGGCGAACGCTTCCTCCGCGAGCAGGCGGGTGACTCCGGGATGCGACGTGTTGCTCTTGGCGATCACGGGATTTCCCGTGGCGATCGCCGCGACAAAATCGCCGCCGGAAACACTGTTGAACGCAAAGGGGAAATTATTCGGACCGAAGACCAGCACCGGCCCGATCGGTGCGAGCATCGACCGAATATCGAGCTTGGTATCGATCGTCGGCAAGGCCCAGGAACCTTCGAGCACGGCCGCGGCGGCCTGACGCAGCTGGCCCGCGGTGCGCGGCAGCTCGACGTCCCCCAGGCGCGGCGCCTTCGGGAGGCCGGATTCCGCATGTGCGAGATCGACCAACTCCGCCTTCCGCCCCTCGATCCGTTCGGCGAAGCGCGTGAGGAAACGCGCGATTTTTTCCGGCGGAGTCGTGCGCAGGATGACCGCAGCCTCCAGCGCCGCGGTCAGCGCCGCATCGCAATCAGCCCAGGCGCTGATGGGAAATTCGTCCGGCAAGGTCTCGCCGGTGGCGGGATTATCGATCCGGAACGAACCGGTGGATTGAGCGGGGCGCCATTGGCCGGCGACAAGAATAGGATGGAGTGACATGAAAAATTATTTCTGACGAAGGGGTTCAATGACTGCGGCCATATCTTGCTCGCCGTAACCGGCGTCGATCGCACGTTGAAAAACCGTCAACGCGGCGGCGGCCGTCGTCAACTCCACGGAGTGCTGATTGCTCTCAAAACAGGCGTAAGTGAGATCCTTCGTCATCAGGCGCAGCAAAAAATTCGGGGTGTAATCGGGCGTGGTCATGCGCACGGACAAGGTCTTGAGCAACGGGCTGCCCGGCGCCCCACCGGTGAGCACCTCCAGCGCTTTCGCGCGATCGAGTCCGCCGCGCTCGATCATCACGATCGCTTCGGCGAGGGAGGCAATCTGCACGCCGCAGACGAAATTGTTGATCAGCTTCACCAAGGCGCCGCTGCCGACCGGACCGAGGCAGGTGATGCTTTTGCTCATCGACCTGAGCACCGGGCGGACTTTTTCGAGGGTTTCCACCGCGCCCCCGACCAGGAAATTAAGTTCTCCCGCGGCAGCTTGCAGCCGGCTGCCGGTCACGGGCGCATCGAGGAGTTCGCAACCGCGGGCCCTGGCGGCCGCCGCGAGTTCCTTGATCCAGCCCACCGTGAGCGTGCTGCACTCAATGAGGATGGTTGCCGGCGCGACGGCAGCGAGTGCGCCATTCTCACCGAGCCAGAGACTACGGGACGCATTATCTTCCGCCACCATGCTGATCACGACATCCGCATCCTTCACGGCATCTCGCGGTGAAGCGGCGAGCCTGGCCCCGGCGGCCACGAGCGGCGCCGCCTTGGCCGCGCTGCGATTGTACACCGTGAGCGGAAAGCCGGCGTCCAGCAGCCGACGAGCCATGCCGCCACCCATGATCCCGAGACCTAACAGAGCAACGCGAGGAGATGAGGAACTCATGGGATGGGGGATTTTAGAGGACCGTGCGTGACGGGAAATAATTAGCCGTTCGCGCCCTGCCCGGCGGCTGAAACCACGCACGTAAGCCTACATTCAAGGAGCAGAGGGCGCATGGCTCAGCCGGTGACATTGAACTGCTTCAATTTCTCTTCGTCGATCGTGAGGCCGAGCCCGGGAAGATTTTCATCGAGATCGATGAAGCCATCCCTGGCGACCGGCTCGCCTTTGAAGATATACCAGAAAAGTTCGTTGCCGACCTCGACATCGACGGGTGGGAAATACTCGGCCATCGGCGAATTCAGGCTCGCCATCACGATATGGTAATTGTGCATCTGCCCGGCGTGCGGAATCACGGGGATCTGGTGGGCCTCGGCGAGCGCGGCGATCTTCCGTGCAGCGGAAATTCCGCCGACGCGATTCGTGTCGAACTGGATGTAGTCCACGGCGCGGGCCTCGATCAGCTCGCGGAAACCGAAGATCGTGTACTCGTGTTCGCCGCCCGAGATCGGGATGCGGCCAAACTTCTTCAACTCGGCGTAGCCGTGGATGTCATCGGGAATCACCGCCTCCTCGAGCCAGCGGAGATTATATTTTTCGAGCAGCGGAATCATACGCTTCGCGTAATCGAGCGTCCAACCCATGTAGGCATCAGCCATCACGTCGATGCCATCGCCGACCGTCTCGCGCACCGTCCGGACGAGTGCGACATTGTGCTGCATGCCCTCGGCGCCATCGACCGGGCCCCAGCCGAAGCGAAGCTTCATCGCCTTGTAGCCTTCCGATTTATATTTCGCCGATTCGCGGGCGAGTTCGTCGAGCGGGGTCGAATAAAGCCGGCTGGAATAAACGGGAATGCGCGGCTTGGTACGTCCACCCAGCAGGCGATACACCGGTTGCTTCGCGGATTTGCCGAGGAGATCCCACAGCGCGATGTCGACGGCGCTGATGGCCACCATCGCGATGCCCTTGCGACCAAAGGCCATCGTCGTCCGGTACATGTGTTGCCAGAGAAACTCGATGTCCCACGGATCGGCCCCCAGCAGCACCGGCTTCAGATAGAGATCGATGACCTGCTTCGTGACCTGGGGCGAAAGCGCTGCGTTGCCGATGCCAACGAGACCGTTGTCCGTGAAGATTTCCACGATCACCCAGCCGTGAAACGTGAAGGTGCTCATCGTGGACTTCGTGAGCATCGGCGAGATCACGTCCATGGGGTTGGTGCAAAAATGGGGAGGCAACGGCACGGTCTTGCCTTTCCACTCAACAACTCGGGTGCGGATTTCAGTGATCTTCATTCTGGCGAGGACGGAGCGATAAGGGAGTTACGATCCCGGAGGTGATCCTCCAGGTTTTTCTCGTGCGCGAACCGGGAGGAGGAAACGCAACCGAGGCTGAGGTTCTGTCGGTCGACAGCGAGGTGAGACAAGGTTCACCGGAAACGCAGTCAAGCCTCCCGGTCATCTGCAGCTAAGGTTCTCGAAGAGTCACGGGGAGACAGGCGTGAGCGAAGGTCGGAGCAACGGCAGGGATTCGAAGACGAACGCGATGGAATTAAAAACCGCGTGCGTTTCGCGCCGCAAATTTGGACAGGAAAAAAAGTGCGATTCCGCGTCGGCAATGTGCGTTTTCACCTGCGACACCCCGGGCAAGCTTGACGGAGCCAAGTGTCTCGGCTTTCGACTCTCAACCCGCCCCTTGCGAGGGATCGAAAACCAAGCGGTCGTCTTTCCGTTTCCCCCCGTGCCCATGTCCCACCCCATCCGAAAACCTGCTTTTGTCCACGCGTTCACCTTCACCGCCGCGCTCTTGAGCATGGCAGGGCCCTCCGCCCGGTTGCAGGCCGCCGATGCACCGGCTGCTGCAACGCCGCCCGTTGCGGCAGCCGCTCCCCCAGCCACCCCCGCCCCACCCAAGCCCGACCACGTGCCGCTGGAGCTGTTCACTCTGCCCGACGATCTTGAGATTAAAATCTGGGCGAAAGCCCCGCTCCTGCGGAATCCCACCAACATGGATGTCGATGCCGACGGCAGGATCTGGATCGCCGAGGGCGTGAACTACCGGTCTCACCGGCTGCGCCAACCCGAGGGTGATCGCATCATGGTGCTCGAGGACACCGATCATGATGGAGTGGCGGACAAAAGTTCGGTGTTCGTGCAGGAGCCCTTCCTGAACGCGCCGCTCGGAGTCGCCGTGATCGACAACCAGATCATCGTCTCGATGACGCCTGACCTGATCGTTTACACCGACGTGAATCGCGACCGGGTTTTCGATCCGGCAATCGACAAACGCGAAGTCCTGCTTTCCGGATTCAAAGGTCGCAACCACGACCACTCGCTGCACTCGGTCACTTCCGGGCCCGATGGCCGCTGGTACGCCAACAGCGGCAATCAAGGCGCGATCTTCACGGACCGGTCCGGCAAGACCTTCCGCCTCGGCAACGTGTCGGGCGATGAGAGCGGCGAAATCAAGGCGAGCGATCTCGCCGGACAGAAAAGCGATGACGGACATGTTTATCCCGGCGGCGCCGCCTGGCGGATGCGACCGGATGGAACGAATCTCGAGATCATCGGCTACAATCTGCGCAACAGCTCCGAGCAGGTCGTCACGTCCTTCGGCGACGTCTTCCAAAACGACAACGACGATCCCCCTGCGGCCCGCACTTCGTTTTTGATGGAATACGGCAACATGGGCTACTTCTCGCGCGATGGTCAGCGCACGTGGAACGCCGATCGACGTCCGGGACAGACCACCGCTCAGGGACAGTGGCGAATGGACGATCCCGGCTCGATTCCCAAAGGGGACGTCTATGGCGGCGGTGCCCCCACCGGCATTGTTTTCTATGAATCGGATGTGCTCGGAAAAAAATGGCGCGGGACGCTGCTGAGCGCCGACGCCGGCCGCAATACGATCCTGGGCTATAACCCTAAAATCGAAGGCGCTGGCTATGGCCTGACGAACTTTGAATTTCTCACGAGCAACAAGGAGAAGGAATTCGCCGGTTCGGATTTCGTCCGAGGCGCGCGGCCGGTCGGCAGTGATCTCAAAACCTATTTTCGGCCCTCCGACATCGTCATCGGCCCTGACGGCGCACTCTACGTGGCCGACTGGTTCGACTCACGCGTCGGCGGACACGGCGACAACGACGAAGGCTTGTCGGGTACGATTTATCGCATCGCGCCGAAAGGCTTCAAATCGGTCATTCCGAAATTTGATCGCACCACCATCCCGGGCCTGATCACCGCGCTGAAAAGTCCCGCGGTAAATGTCCGCGCGATCGGCTTTCAAGGTTTGGTCGCCCGCGGCCCGGCAGCCGAAGCGCCCGTCGCCGCCTTGTTGACGGACGAAAATCCTTACATCCGCGCCCGCGCCGTGTGGCTCCTCACCGAGTTGGGCGCGGGCGGGGTCGCACGCGTCGAGGCGCTCGTACGCTCGCCGGATCCGATGATGCGCATCGTCGCCTTTCGCGCGCTCCGCCGGAGCAACCGTCCGGTGCTCGAGGTTGCGAAGGTTTTGGCCAGCGATGCGGACTCCGCTGTCCGACGCGAGGTCGCGCTCGCGTTGCGCGACGTGCCCTTCGCCCAATCGCGCGATCTTCTGCTCAGTCTCGCCTCCGGCTACGATGGCACGGACCGCGCCTATCTCGAAGCCTGGGGCATCGGCTGCACCGGCAAGGAAGCGGAAATGTACACGGAACTGGCGAAGAAACGTCCGGATCTGACGCCGGAACGCTGGCCGTCCTCCTATGCGGGCTTGATCTGGCGCCTGACGCCGGTCGGGGCCGAAGCCGACTTGTCGCGGCGCGCCAGTGGCAAGCAAGTGGAAGTGGCCGATCGCATCGCGGCGGTCACCGCCCTCGGCTTCATTCCCTCCGCCGCCGCGGCGAACGCGTTGCTCGACCTCGCTCTGTCCGATCATGCGCAGGTGAAAGCGCACGCCCTGTGGTGGCTTCTGAACTACAAGGACTCGCGCTGGAAGGAGCACGGCGTGAATGATGCCTTGAAACAGCGCGGAATCTACGACCCCGAAAAAGTCGCGGTGGTTGCCAGCGTTGTGCCCGTGCCGGCACCCACGCAATTACCGCCCGCAGCTGAAATCGCGAAACTCACCGGCGACGCGAGCCGCGGTGCCTCGCGCGCGGGCGCCTGCTACCTGTGCCACCGGATTGGTGATACGGGTAACGAGTACGGCCCGACGCTGACGGGCTTCGCCCGCCGTCAGTCGACGGAGGCGACCATCACCGCGATCATCAATCCCTCCGCGGAGATCGCGCTCGGCTACGAAGGCTCGGAAGTGACATTGCAGGATGGCACCGTGATCAACGGTCGGGTGCTTTCCAACGGCGATCCTCTGATTGTGCAAAGCATGGGTGGACTCACCCAGCTGATTCCCGCCTCCAAGCTCGGGCAGCCGGGCATCGCAGCTCCCGGACCGGCACGGGGCGGTCGCGGCGGTCGTGGGGGACGCCCCCTCGGACGCTCGTTGATGTTGAACGCGGAACAGCTCGGCCTCTCTGCGCAGGATGTGGCCGATCTCGTCGCGTACCTGAAAACCCAGTGAAGCACCTTCCTCTCAATTAGCCTTCCTCCTTCCCTCCCGTGAAATTCGGCATCAACACGTTTCTCTTCACCTCCCCGTTCACCAACAAGAGCACCAAGCTCTTCGGGCAGTTCAAAAAATGGGGTTTCGATTCCGTCGAACTCGCGATCGAGGATCCCTCCCATATCGATCCCCCTCACGTGAAGCGTGAGCTGGAGCGCCACCTGCTCGAGTGCGGATCGGTCTGCGCCTGCATGGGACCCGACCGCGATTTGCGCGGCACGCCCAAGCAGCAGCAGACGGCTCTCGCGTATCTTTCCGCCCTCCTCGACCAGATGGTGCTGCTCGACTGCCCCTCCTTGATCGGACCGGTTTACTCTTCGGTCGGCCGCGCCGACGCGGTGCCGCGCAAAGAATATCTCAAGCAGTGGAAGACGGTGGTGAAACATCTGAAACACCTCGCCAAGTACGCCGAAGCGCGGGGGCGCATCATCGCGCTGGAACCGCTCAATCGTTTCGAAACCGATTTCATCAACACCTGCGACCAAGGTCTCGCCATGATCGACGATGTCGGCAGCCCGGCCCTGCGGCTGCATCTCGACACGTTCCACATGAACATCGAGGAAAAGGACCTCGGTGCGGCCATCATCAAAGCGGGCGCCCAGCTCGCGCATTTCCATGCCTGCGGAAGTGACCGCGGCACGCCCGGCGGAGACCACACGGATTGGAACGGCATCGCGGCCGCGCTCAAATCGATCGGCTACGACGGCGCTGTGGTCATCGAATCGTTTACGTCGGATGTGAAAGTGATCGCCCGTGCCGCCGCGATCTGGCGCCAAATCGAACCCAGCCAGGAAGACATCGCGGCGAAAGGCGTGCGCTTCCTCCAGCGCGTCTTGTGAGCGCCGCCCCCCGCGACCGCTTTGCCCGCGCTCGATTCGAGTTTCCCACCCCCGCCGCCTTCCCTCCCCCATGAAAACGTTCCTTCTGGTCCTTCTCGCCTGCCTCGGCGTTGCGACCGCGCACGCCGCCGAAAAGAAAATCATCTTCCTGGCCGGACCACCCAGCCACCCCTCCGGCCAGCACGAAGCGCGCGCGGGATTGATGCTTTTCCAAAAATTGCTGGCGGATGTGCCGGGACTGAAAATCGAGGTGCACAACTTCGATCGGGCCTGGGTGGAAGACGAAAAAGTTTTCGACGACGCCACCGCCGTGGTCCTCTACAGCGATGGCGCCGGCGGACATCCGTTCCTGCGCCCCGGCCGGCTGGCCAAAATCGGCGCGCTCATGGCCAAGGGCGTGAGCCTCGGCCTCATTCACTACGCGGTCGAACCCACCAAAGAGCAGGGGCAGCCGGAGTTCATCGCGTGGACGGGTGGCGCCTTCGAGGGCTATTATTCCGTTAATCCGATTTTCGACGGCGAATTCAAAAGCCTGCCGACCCATCCGATCACGCGCGGCGTGAAGCCCTTCTCCGCCCGGGACGAGTGGTACTACCACATCCGTTTTCGGGAAAACATGGCGGGGGTCACGCCGATCCTCACGCTCGTTCCGCCGCTGACTTCGCTCAACCGGCCGAATCCGCCCAAACCCGACGACGCCCCGCGCCTGCGCGAAGGGAATCCCAGTGTTTATGCCGCCGTGCTCAAACAAGAGCCGGAACCGGTGATGTGGGTCACGGAGCGGCCCGACGGCGGACGCGGCTTCGGTTTTAGCGGTGGACACTTTCACGCGAACTGGGGCGGCGCCGATCAACGGAAACTCATGCTCAACGCGATTCTTTGGCTCGCGCGCCTGGAAGTCCCCGCGAATGGAGTCGAATCGATCGTCACGCCGGAAGATCTTCAGGCGAACCTCGACGTGAAAGCCGCACGCGGCCGCGGTGCACCACCACCGCCAGCGAAAGCCACGTCCGCTCCCGGGCTCGAAAAGAAATAAGAGCCGGCAAGCGCAACGGGTCTCCACCGCCACCAAGCGCCGCTTCGTTTCGTGAATAAAAATCCCCAGCTCCCCGGATTTTTATTCCCTTCGCCCCGGCCGGGCGCCTTCGCCTCCCCCGTTTTTTCGGAGAGGCCTCCTGACCGTTACCAAGCCCATGAATGATTTCGCGGTGGCATTCGACGGGATCAAACGCAGCGGACGCGCCGCGGAGGAATTGCTTCCCCTCGTATACGAGGAACTCCGGCGGCACGCGGCGACCCGCCTCGCCCAAGAGTCGCCGGGCCAGACCTTGCAACCGACCGCGCTGGTGCACGAGGCGTGGTTGCGGATGTTTGGCGACGGCAACTGCCAGTGGGAAAACCGCGCGCATTTTTTCGGGGCCGCCTCAGAAGCCATGCGTCGGATCCTGATCGAAAATGCCCGGCGCAAATCGCGGCTCAAGCGGGGCGGCAACCCGCAACGCATCGGGCTCGACGACATCGAACTGGCCAGCGCGACGCCGAATGAAAAACTGATCCTGATCGACGAAGCGCTGCAACAGCTCAGGGAACTCGACCCGGAGAAAGCCCAAGTGGTCGTCCAGAAATTCTTCGGCGGCCACACGAACGAAGAAGTGGCGGTGAGCCTGGGCGTGACGGAGCGCACCGTGCGACGCCACTGGGCGTACGCGAAAGCGTGGTTGTTCGCGAGCATCGTGGGGCAACCGTGAGCAGGCGGGAGGGGCTTCGACGGTTTGCATGTCCGGTTTTCCACCGCCAGCGCGCATTAGGAGGCAACCGATGAAACGCCCCGGCGCACCCTGCGAAGCGGATTTGTTCGATGTGGCGAGCAAGCTCGTGGATGACGAGCGCGAGGCGTTTCTCGAACGCGCGTGTGCCGGAGATGACGTGATGCGCCAACGACTGGAGACATTACTCTCGGTCGGACGGCGGGCGGACGAATTTTTCGACGAAATTGGCGCGACTCTCAGTTTTTCCGGGTCGTTGGTGCCCCTCGTGAAAGAGGCCGCTCATGCCGCCGATCTCCTGGGCGAGGAGCCAATCGGAACCTGCATCGGCCGGTACAAGCTGCTGCAAAAAATCGGGACGGGGGGCTGCGGCGTGGTTTACCTCGCCGAACAGGAAGAGCCGGTGCGCCTTCGCGTCGCGCTCAAGATCATCCGGCTGGGAATGGAAACTCAAAGCGTGATCGCGCGCTTCGAAGCGGAGCGCCAGGCCCTCGCCATGATGGAGCATCCGAATATCGCGCGGGTGTTCGATGCCGGGGCGACGAAGCGGGGCCTGCCCTATTTCGTGATGGAGCTGGTGCGCGGGGTGCGAATCACCGACTACTGCGACCAAAATCAACTCGGCATCCGCGCCCGCCTCGATCTGTTCGTGCAGGTTTGTCACGCGATCCGGCACGCGCATCAAAAGGGCATCGTCCATGGCGACATCAAGCCATCGAACATCATCATTTCGCTCCACGACGGCACACCGCTGCCCAAGGTGATCGACTTCGGAATCTCGAAGGCAACCGAAGCGCGCCTCACCGACCAGACGCTCTTCGATGCGTCCTCCCCGCTCGTCGGACTCATCGGCACACCGGCCTACATGAGTCCGGAGCAGGCGCACCTGAACGGCATGGATGTCGATACGCGCAGCGACATCTACAGCCTGGGAGTCCTGCTGCATGAATTGCTCACGGGCAAAACGCCTTTCGACGCGAAGCAGTTGCTGCGGTCGGGCTCTGACGCGATCAGGCAAACCTTGAGGGAGATCACGCCACCGCTTCCCTCGCGCCAGCTGGGAGAGTTGCGTTCCGATGAACTGATCAAGATCGCCGAACGCCGGCAGAGCACTCCCGAGGCGCTCACCGCCCTGCTGCACCACGACCTCGATTGGGTGGTCGCCAAGGCGATGGAAAAAAACCGGGACCGCCGCTATGAGACCGCGAACGGGCTGGCGATGGACGTGCGGCGTTATCTCGAAAACGAGCCCGTGCTCGCCCGCCCGCCCGCCCGCCTTTACCGCTTTCGAAAACTGGTGCGCCGGAATCGAGCCGTGTTTGCCGCCGGCCTGGCGGTGGCCGCCGCACTGGTGGCTGGTTTCGGCACCTCGACCTGGCTCTTCGTCAAAGAACGTGCCGCCCGCCAGCGGGCGGTGGCCGCCGAGCACGAGGAAGCGCGCCTGCGCCACCAAGCCGAGAACCGGGAAAAGATCAGCGAGGCTGCCCTGCTCGTCCGGCAGGAAAAATACGAGGAATCAGACGAGCTCTTGCAGCGCGTCGTGCTCTCGCAGCCCTCGGTCGAAGGGGCGGCGGTCCTGCGCGCCGTCGGGGGTTGGTATGCCATTCACGGCCGGTGGCGCCTGGCCGCGGATCGCTTCGCCCTGCTGCTGACCCTCAACCAGCGCGATGGCATGGATACTGCCACGCTGGACCAGTTGCGTTACGGACCGGCCTTGGTCGAGCTGGGTGATGGCGCCGCTTACGAGCGTTTTCGCGACGAGCTGATTACCCGTTATACGGGTAACTCCGGCCGGTTTGCCGCCGATCGGATCGTGAGAATCAGCCTGCTGCTGCCCGCCAGTCCACCGGTCCTCGATTCGCTGAATCCCCTGGCGACGGTCATGACCCGGTTGTTCACCGAAACCCACGCCGCGGGCGATGAGTTCTTGGCGGGATGGCAATCCCTCTCCGTGGCACTCTGGGAATATCGCCAGGGAAATTTCACCGGCGCGATGGTGTGGAGCCTGCGTTCGCTTTCGTATCGCGACGCGGCGAACGCGCCCCGCCCCACCATGGCGCGGCTAATCCTGGCGATGGCGTACGCGCAGTTGGAAATGCCCGCGGAAGCGCTCATGGAATTCGAGCAGTCGCGCGAGACGATCGAGGCGAAATTCAAAACGCGCCTGGACCGCGGCACCCCGATCCAAGGTTTTTGGTTCGACTGGTCTTTTGCGCGCATCCTCCTCCGCGAAGCGACCGGAGTAGTCGTAACCCCTGCCATCCAGCCGTAACGCGAGCTCGTCCGGATTCCGACAGCGCCGGGATATTTCCGATTCCCTGTCCGGTTTCGGGCGGGGCTGGCGCATGTACCTGCAAGGCTGCTGGCGTGGTTACGTCGTGCGTCCAGTCGTCCCCCAATACCTACCCCTATGATCACAAATACGCTCGCGCCGGTCGTCAGCTTGCTGAGGCCCTTTGTCCGAATCGCCGTGATTGCTCTGGCGGTGTTATCTCTGCCCGCTCGTGCGGCGGACGGTGGCACCATCACCGGCAACGTAAACAACATCGCCACCCGCAAATCGCTGGAAGGCGCGAAAGTTGAAATTCCCCAGCTCGGTCTGACCACGTTGTCCGACAATCTCGGAGACTACGCCCTAACCAACGTCCCTGCGGGAACGCATGAAGTGGTCGTGACCTATCTTGGCCTCGACCCGGCCAAGTCGTCCTTAACGGTGACGGCCGGGCAGCGGGCGGTGCGGAATTTCGACCTCACTTCGAATGTTTACACCCTCGACACCTTCAAGGTCAGTGGTGAACGCGAAGGCAATGCGGCGATGATCACCGAAAAAAAGAACGCGTCCAATATCAAGGACGTGATCGCCATGGATTCGTTCGGCAATTTGCCCAACATGAGCACGAGCGAAGTGGTGCGACTCCTGCCAGGAGTCACGGGCAGCCCGACTGACGAAGGTTTGAATGGTAACCTTAACATTCGCGGTATCGGTCCTGGCTCGAACACCGTCACGGTGGACGGCGGATCGATCGCGAGCTACGGCAGCAGCCGCAACTTCGAGTTGCAGAGCATCAACACGTCGTTGTTCGAAGCCGTGGAAGTCATCAAGGGGCAGACCCCGGATAAATCTGCCGATTCGCTCGGCGCAGCCATTAACTTTAAAACTGCTTCCACCCTCAAGATGCGCGAAGACCAGCGCACAATCTACAACGTCAGCTCGCGTTGGGCGCCACCGTTTTTGGAGCAGACTCCGACCCGCTCGGCTCACCGCTATCACCCGCTGTTTAACATCACGCATCAACGCGTGTTCGACGTTCTCGGCGGCAAGCGCAATCTCGGCGCCTCGTTGTCCGCCTTCTACTCGGAAAACCCCATCGGTGGTTTCGAGGGCCGCTTTAATCGAACCAATGGTGCCGTTGCCCCCATCTACCAATACCGGAGTTGGGACAACACCAATAACCGCAAACAGCAGAGTCTCAGCGGGCGGCTCGACTTTGAATACTCACCGACCTCGAAGTTCTCCTTCACGGTCACAGAGAATGAAAACATCGAGCATCTGCGGCGCCGAAATTATGTCCAACTAACCTCGGGCAATAACACTCAGGTGCCCGGCGTGGGCACGAGCCAGATCTCGCCTCTCTCGACCAATGCAGTGACGATCGTTAATGCAGCGGCCAGCAACGCGGCTGAAGTGCGAATGGAAGGCCCCATTCACTACGATATTGCCAATTTCAGCTCAGATTTCACCGGGTCGCACACGTACGACCGACTGACAATTGATTACTCATTTCGCATTTCGCGCTCCAAGATCAAGGCGCTTGCGGGACGAGGCGCCGTGCTGACCCTGCAGCTGTTTGATCCCACAAAGCAAACTGTGGGGCAGCCCGTTGTCTTCGGTGGCGCCGGCTGGATTATCGACCAGACCAAGGACGAAATTCATCCGACGGTCACGCAAAACGGCGGCCCGGATATTACCAATCCCTATAACTATATGCCGATCACCAACGGTCTTAGCGGTGGCCGCGACCAAGCTGTGCAAAGCCACCGCCAGTTCCGTCTAGACACACTCTACAAGGTTCCGGTCAGCATGCCTATGACGATCAAGACTGGTTATGCCTATCGCATGCAGGAGACTGCTCGGGAACAAAAAGACATGCGCCGGTGGACTTTTAACTCTCGGCTGCGCTACGATCCCAGTGTTGTAACCGGTCGGGTTCTGGACGAGCCCACGTACGTCAGTCTGGATCGGCAAAAGTCGGGCTTGGCCATTCCTTTCTTCCAAACCATTGACGGCAACGTCAAGGAGGGCTTTCCGGCCAATCCCGCCCTTTGGACCGAGGACCGTTATGAGCATTATCGCGCTCAGTATGCCAATGAGCAGACCCTCAACGAGTACGTTCTTGGCTACTACACCCAGATCCAGGGTAAGTTCGGCCGGGACGGCTTTTTGAACCGCCTTGGTTACCTCGCGGGCATTCGGTGGGAGAACGTGCGCAATAAAGGCGTTGGCTACGTGATTGCCAAAACTTCCTTGCAGAGTTCAGCCGCCGAAAGGCTGGCCGATCCCGCAGCCGCTGCGGCCAAGGACTACAAAGACGGTCTGCGCGTGATTAACGGCAGTTATTGGCAAAACTTTCCCAGCGTACACACCTTCTATGATATCACGCCGAATCTGAAGGTCCGGGCTAGCTATTCCACCAGTTACGGTCGTCCGGGTACTGGCAACTTGTTCCCGGGTGAAACGATCGACGACACGAATCTACGGGTCACACGCAATAATCCCGACCTTAAGCCGAACCATGCAACGAACTGGGATACGACCCTCGAATACTACTTCGAACCCGTCGGCAGCCTGACCGTCTCTTGGTTTCACAAGACCATTACCGACTATATCAACACTAACCAAGTCGTCGGCATGATTGCCTCCGGACAGGACAACGGTTTCGACGGCCAATACGGCGGATATGAACTCCGCACTTCATTGAACGGTGGCAGTCTCATCACGCAAGGCTGGGAATTCGGCTATAACCAGCAGTTCACGTTTCTTCCCGGCGTCTTGAAGGGCCTGAGCGGCACTGCGAACTATACTTGGCTCGATACCCACGGCTACTCCACCGGCACCGTTTATCAGAACAAGAACGAAATCGCCGGCTTCATCCCCAGTGTCTACAACCTCGGTTTGAACTGGCGCTACCGCAAATTCGGCCTCCGCGCCCAATACAACCATACGTCGTCCTATATGACCGGTAATAACGCGAACCCGAACCTTCGGCAGTTTCGCTTCGCACTCAAAACGCTGCAAGGCGGGATCAGTTATCAATACAAGCCGGCGGTGAATTTCACCCTCGATGTCTCTAACGCGCTCGGTCACGACCAGCGTTGGTGGCAGGGCGACAAGGCGACCGGCGTCAACCGGATCGTCGACAACTTCATTACTCTGACGGTTGG
Organism: Opitutaceae bacterium; assembly: GCA_039928635.1. Taxonomy (GTDB): domain Bacteria; phylum Verrucomicrobiota; class Verrucomicrobiia; order Opitutales; family Opitutaceae; genus DATAKE01. Next base: position 15,821 of record JBDSSU010000561.1, read on the forward strand.
TATGAACGGACGGTTCTAATCCAGCGCTGCCGTCTTTCACCGATCCCGGCGGAGCGCACTCGCGGCGCTCCGCCTTTTTACCGTAGCGGGCAGATTGGCCGGCTCCTGCTGAGCAGTCCGCCTCTTCCGTCCACGCCGCCCAAGTCTTCCCATGAGAATTTTTCCCCACCTCATCTGCCCAACGGCGATTGCGCTTTTTTCGCTGGCCGCCTTGGCGCCTGCCCAGTCTCCCACGCCCTCGGCTGGATCCACCGTGGGCACCCCGCCCGCGCGAGCCCGCGCCGGAAATCCGGACTCCAACCCAAACCCCAACCGGCCGGTTTCGCCCGAGGTGAGCGCGGATCGCAGAATCACATTTCGGCTTCAGGCGCCCTCCGCGATAAACGTCCGGCTTCTCGGCGACTTCACGGGCGAGAAATTGGCGATGACCAAAAATGACCAGGGCATTTGGTCGTACACCACGGAATCGCTGCCCGCCGGTTACTACCAATACTGGTACGAAATGGACGGCTTGGTGATGCCGGACCCGGTCAACACTCATGTCCGCCCCGCGTCGGCGGTGTACAAGAGTCAGGTGGACATCCCCGGCGAGGGCACCGCCTGGATGGATTTCCGCGACGTCCCTCATGGCGTGCTCAGCGAACATCTCTATCTGAACAAGGAAAACGCGACTGCCCGTCGCGTCGTCGTCTACACCCCGCCGGGCTACGGCACGAGCGGGAAGAATTACCCGGTGATTTACCTGCTGCACGGTAACGCCGACTTCGAGCGGGGATGGACCCAGGCCGGTCGCGCCAATCTGATCATGGATAATCTGATCGCAGACGGGAAAGCGGTCCCGGCGATCATCGTGATGCCCTTTGGACACGACGTAAGTGGCGCGAGCGGAAAACTTCCCGAGCTGCGCGCCTTGCGGGCGACCCTTGGCTACACGCCGCCCGCGCCACGCACGCCGGCGAGCGCGAGTGCTCCGGGGGCGGCCCCGGCGGCAGGTCGCGGCGGATTCCCCGCCGATGCCGGCGCCAGCTTCATGGAAAAGGATCTGCTCGGTCTGGTGATTCCCCTTGTCGAGAAAGAATATCGCGTGCTCAAGGGCCGCGAGCACCGCGCGATCTTTGGCTACTCGATGGGCGGAATTCAGGGGATGACCATCGGGCTCAATCATCCCGAGTTATTCAGCTACGTCGCCGGCATGAGCGGGTACGCCCGTGAAGCCGGGGTGAGCAAAGCCCTCTCCGACACCGCCAAAGCCAACCAGGAGTTCAAACTCGTTTGGATCGGCTGCGGCACCGCCGATGCCACGGCGTATAACGGCGGAGTGAACATGCACCGCATCTTTACGGAGAAAGGCCTGCGTCACGAATGGGTCGAATCTCCCGGGTACCGCCATGACTACCAAGTCTGGCGCATCTATCTGCGGGACCTTGCTCCCCGGCTTTTTCGCGAATGATCCGACCACATTGGACTAAACTCACCACTTGCCTGGGCCTCGCAGGGCTCGGGTTGACCTCGGTCATCGGCCGCGCTGCCGAATCGCGCGCGCCGGCAAAGAGTGGCGCGCGCCCCGCGCAATCGATCGCTGGCATGAATGCCCGCGATGCCTCGGGCCTGGCGCGTTTCCGGCAGGCCGTGTCACCGATCCTCGAGCAGCACTGCTACGAATGTCATGGCAATGGAGCGAAGAAAGCCGGCCTCGCCTTTGACGAGTTAACGTCCGCTCAACAGATCCTCCACAATCCCGAGCTGTGGTTGAAGGTGCTGCGCAACACGCGTTCGCACATCATGCCCCCGCCGGAGGAGACTCAGCCTACCGCCGCCGAGCAATCGGCCCTGGAAAAATGGATCGTCGCGGAGGGATTCGGACTGGATCCCGCGCGCCCGGATCCGGGCCGCGTGACGGTACGCCGCCTTAACCGGGCGGAATATCAAAATACCATCCGCGATTTGCTCGGCGTTGATTTCGATGCCGAAGCTCTGCTCGCGGCGGACGACATCGGCTACGGCTTCGACAATATCAGCGATGTGCTGACGCTCTCGCCGATGCGGATGGAAAAGTTTATCTCCGCGGCGCAGGAGGTGGTGAAAAAAGGCGTGCCCGAGGATTTTCGCGCGATTTCAGAGCTCACGGCGGTCGGAAAGGATTTCACCAGCGAGGACGGTCGCCTGGGAGACGTCATGACTTATTACGAGGAGCGTAAAGTCACCCATACGTTCAAGGTTCCGGTCGCCGGCGAATACCGGGTGATCATGGCCGTGTCGGTTGACGGCCGGACCAATCCCGATCCCGGCCGGGTCCGCGTCACCGTCAGCCGCGACGGTGAAGATTTCCATACGAAAGAATACAAATGGGCCGACTGCGGCTTTTTCAGCGAGGAGCTCGCGTTGAAATTCACCGCGGGCGAACACCGGTTCCAGTTTCACGTCGAGCCCCTTGAGGCGAAAGAGAAACAGAAGGGCAAAATGGATTTTCGGATCGACCGCGTCCAGCTCGTCGGGCCGGCCGACAGGAAGGACTGGTTGCCGGCAGCAAACTACGCGCGGTTTTTTCCGCGCCCTCAAGCCCCGCAAAACGCCGACGCCCGCCGCGCCTACGCCCGCGAGGTGCTCACCATTTTCGCCACAAAAGCTTACCGCCGCCCGCAAAGCGACGCGGTGATCGATCGCCTCGTGAAACTCGCCGAGAGTTTCCATACAACTCCGGGCCACACCTTCGAATTCGCCATCGGCCGCGCCATGGTCGCGGTGCTCGCCTCCCCGCGTTTTCTCTTCCGCTTCGAGGAAAACGCCCGCGGTGCAACTCCCGACACGAGGTTTGTCGACGTCGATGAATACTCCCTCGCTTCGCGCCTCTCCTATTTCCTGTGGTCCTCGACGCCCGACGATGCACTGCTGCGTCTGGCGCAGCGTGGCGAACTCCGGAAAAATCTTCCGGCGCAGGTGAAGCGCATGCTGGCCGACCCGAAAGCGTCGGCCCTCGTTCGCAACTTCACGGGACAATGGCTGCTGTCGAAGGACATCCTGCACGTCCCGCTCAATCTTCCCATCGTCCTCGCACGGGAGGGGTTGAAACCCGCTCCCGTCCGCCGTGCGCCGGGCGCGTTCGGGCCAGCCGCGAGTGTGACCGATGTGACCCTGGCACAGCGCGAGGCGTTGAAGGCCGAGGCCGAAGCCTACTTCGACTACGTCGCTCGCGCGGACCGGAACCTCCTTGAACTGATCGATAGCGACTACGCGTTCCTCAACGAAACGCTGGCGAACTATTATGGTCTTCCCGCCGATTCCGTGAAGGGCGCGGAGCTGCGTCGCGTCGTGGTTTCGACCGACGATCCCCGCGGCGGTGGCGTCCTCACGATGGGCAGCACGCTGGCCGTGACGTCCAATCCCACCCGCACTTCGCCGGTGAAGCGGGGCAAATGGATTCTCGAAAACATCCTCGGCGCGCCCGCGCCGCCTCCGCCACCCGCCGTGCCCTCGCTCGAAGACACGGAGAAACGCATTCCCGGCCGCACGCCCACGCAGCGCGAGTTGCTCGCCATCCATCGGGAAGACGCGCTCTGCGCTTCGTGTCACGCCCGCATGGATCCACTAGGTCTCGCGCTGGAAAATTTCAATGCGCTCGGTCTCTACCGCACCCGGGAGCTTGACCAACCGGTCGACGCCACCGGCACTTTGATGACGGGCGAGGCGTTCAAAAACATCCGCGAGCTGAAGCGCATTCTCGCAACGCAGCATGAAGTGGAGATCTACCGCACGATCACAGAGAAGCTGCTCGTCTACGCCCTCGGCCGCGGCGCCGAATACTACGACGTCCCTGCGATCGACCGGATTGTGGAACGACTGCAGGCCAACGACGGCCGTTTCTCCGCGTTGCTCATGGGCGTGATCGAATCCGTCCCCTTCCAGCAACGCCGCGCCGTCGCCGACTCTCCCTCCCGCGATGCTCAACCGCTCATCACCTCCCGCGAATAGGCCATGACCACCTCTCCTCAAAATTCCCGGCAGGCTGACCTGCTGAACCGCCGCCGTTTCCTGCGTAATCTCGGCGTGGGCATCGCGCTCCCCGCCCTCGAATCGTTTCTTCCCCGAGGACTGATGGCCGCGAACGAACCTACCGCCCGCCTCGCCGGCACCACCGCCACGGGCGCGCCCTTGCGCACGGCTTTCCTCTATTTTCCCAATGGCGCCATTCCCGCCGCGTGGTGGCCGACGTGGGTATTGTAGATGGGCCCGGGTGAGTTGCCGAGGCTCGCGGCATCCATCCGGAACGCGCGATAGCCCGCCTCAATCGCGTACGGCTCCATCAGTTTGCAGACGCGCATGGCGTCGGCGAAATCGAATCGCTGGTGCAGATCGATGAGCCAGTCGCCGTTGGTCCCGACACCTTCGCGCACATCCCTGCAGTCTTTTTCAACCTGTCGCACGCGCTCGAACCCTATCTGGTTGAAGATCCCGTGCGCGCCGAGCAGTTCAACGACGACATCCCGAAGCTGCGGAAACTCACCACCGTCCCGCTGGCAGCCGGCGAGGAATGGGGCCAGCGCTGGGATTTCCACAAGCTCGTCGAAAACCACGACATCGATTACGTGAAATGCACGCTGCCCAATGTCGGCGGCATCACCGAGATGATGAAGATCGCTGCCTTGTGCGAGACGCACGCCATCGGAATCTCGCCTCACTTCACCGGCCCGATTTCGACGGCGGCATTTGTCCACGCGCTGGGGCCGTTTTCGGGACCCGTGATCTGCGAGATCGGCGGCAACAATCGCCCCGCCAGTCACATCTCCGTGGGGCTCAGTTTGAAAAACGGCAAACTCTTGCCCACAGAATCTCCCGGGCTCGGCATTACGCTGAACATGGAACGGCTCACCTTGATTGCCGAGATCAAGGATGCCGGGGCTCCTCGACCCATGTATTTCCGACCGGATGGCTCGCAAACCAGCTGGTAAACGCCCGCATTGATCGCAAACCGGACTGCGCCACGGGCCACGGCCAATCGATCGCGAACCGAATCCCAGATAGAGATACGAGGACACAATGCCCAACGCTCCGTTACCCGTCACTTTAGGAGCGACACCACGGGGGCATCACTGCCAATTTTCCGGCCAGACCGAAGCCTCACCGCTTCGACCCCGCGAAACTCGAGCCGTGTAACGCGACGCCATTTCTCTCCCACAAACCGTGGTTACTCCCGCCCACTCTGATTCACCTACGGCTTTGACCACACCGCCTTCACCACGACGGCGAGTGCTGGTCGCCCTCGCTTGGTGGGAAGACCGCATTGTTGCAGGAATCGCGCGATTTGCCGCATCGCATGGATGGACGCTCGATTGCTCCCTTCGGCTGACGCAAAAACTGCCGAAAGCGAACCGGTGGGAGGGCGATGGCGTGATTGCTTACACCGGGGTGGCGCAAACCTGCGAACCCCTCGCGGAGTATGTGAGCCGGTGCGCCGTCCCCGTGGTGTGCCTCGACTCCGATCAAAACATTTTCAATTCGCCGAGCGTGGTGGTCGGTCACGAGGCGGTCGGCGCCATGGCGGCCGAACATCTGCTGTCGCTCCATTTCGAGCATTTCGCCTTCGTGGAGTTCGACGACAACCCGATGGAGCTGCTGCGCCGCCGTGGATTCGAGCTGGCGATTCTTGCGGCCGGAAAAACGTTTCACCCCTTTACGCGTGAGGAATTCGGCGAATGCCTGCACGGGCTCCCGAGGCCGATGGGCATCATGGCCTCAAACGATGTCAATGCGATGGACGTGGTCTCCGCCTGCACCGCTGGCGGCGCCCGCGTCCCGGAAGACTTCGCCGTGGTCGGCGTCGATAACAGCGAGGTAAGCAGCCGGATCTCGCCGATTCCGCTGACGAGCATCGAATGCGATTTCGAACGTCAAGGCTACGAAGCGGCCGTTCTCTTGCACCAACAGATGGAAGGATCGGAGATGCTTTCGACGAAGGTGGTGATCGCCCCGTGCGGCGTGAGGGTGCGCCGCTCCACGGAGACGCTGGCCGTGTCGGACGAGGAGACGGCACTCGCGCTGCGTCTCCTGCGGCAGCGATTTCGCGAACCGATCCGGCTCAAGGAGCTGACCGACGTGCTGGGTGGACGGCTTCGCCACGTGCAGACCCGTTTCAGGATGGAGACCGGGCGGACGATGGCGCAGGAATTGATGCGACTCCGGATTGAACACGCGAAGAAGCTGCTCCGGGATTCGGCGAAACGAATCAACGAGATCGCCTACGAGAGCGGGTTCGCGAGTCGCTTTCATTTCTACGAGGCGTTTCGGCGCGTGACCGGTTGCACGCCGACCGCGTTTCGATCCGCAATCCGCTCAGCAGCCGGTCCGGACACCGACGGAAAGATCGATGCGGCGCAGATCCGATCCGGTCGGAACGTCGATGGGACACGCGCCGCGTAGACCGTTAAAAGCCGATCCGATCACTCAGGGGTGATGCGGACCGGTCGGAATTCACGGTCCGGCGGCGGACCCGTTATCTGCTTTCTTTTCCGGACCTCGCGGTCACGGCTCCGGGTGGCACGCAGAACCGCCGCGTCAACTTTGCTCCGTGACCGACAACACGGATGGCAAAAATATTCAGGCATCCACCATGTAATTACGCCTCCCCAACGACGCGCTACAGTTAGCCCGACATTGATTTTGCGCTGGAGCAGGCGTTCGCGCCTTTCTTCTGCCCCCACCGGCAGCGCAGCTGAGGCGCGCCCTCCCCCTCCTTCTTTAATGCGCTCTTCCACTGCTGTCCGGATTGAAGCTATTCCGTCGGAGAGCGCCGAATTTCCTTTTCGCAATCCCGCTTTGCCGCGCGAAACGCGAATTGAAGACCTGCTCTCGCGCCTGACCGTGCTGGAGAAGATCAACCAACTGCTGCACGAGAACAATCCGCTGCCTCACCTCGGCATCCCGGCTTACAACTGGTGGAGCGAGGCCTGTCACGGCGTGGGTCGCAATGGCCGCGCCACGGTGTTTCCCCAGGTGATCGGGCTCGCCGCGACTTGGAACCGCGAATTGATCCTCCAGGTCGCCAGCGCGATCTCGGATGAAGCGCGGGCAAAACATCACGCTGCCCTCCGCGCCGGTCGGCACGGGCGGAACCAGGGCCTGACGTTTTGGACGCCAAACATAAACATCTTCCGCGATCCCCGTTGGGGTCGCGGCCAGGAGACGTTTGGTGAAGACCCTTATCTCACCTCCGAACTTGGCGTGGCGATGGTGCAGGGATTGCAAGGCAAAGATCCGCGCCACCTCAAGGTCGCGGCTTGCGCAAAACATTTTGCCGTCCACAGCGGGCCCGAAAGCGAGCGCCATGAATTCGACGCGCGGCCGACCGAAAAAGACCTCGCGGAGACCTACCTCCCCGCGTTTCAGCGGCTGGTCGAAACGGGAGTGGAGGCAGTCATGGGCGCCTACAACCGGGTGCGGGGTGAACCCGCCTGTGCCAGCAATCTTTTGTTGAAAGAAACCCTGCGGGGTCGCTGGGGGTTTCTCGGCCATGTCGTGAGCGACTGCGGCGCGATCGATGATTTTCATCGGCATCATCATGTCACGAGCGACGCGGCGGCGTCCGCGGCCCTGGCGTTGCGCTCGGGTTGCGATCTCAATTGCGGTTGCACCTACAACGACCTCGCCGTGGCACTGGCGGACGGTCTCATTATCGAGGAGGATCTGAACTCGGCGGTGCGCCGGCTGCTCTCCACCAAATTCAAGCTCGGGATTTTCGATCCTCCCGCGTTCGTGCGCTATGCGTCGCTTCCGCTCGAAATCGTCGATTGCCCCGCGCATCGCGCACTCGCTCGCCGCGCGGCCGTGCAGTCCATCGTTCTCCTGAAGAATGCGAACGCGGCGCTGCCGCTCCGACGGGATCTCACCAGCGTTTTGGTGGTCGGTCCGACCGCTGCGAATATCAACGCGATGCTCGGAAACTACGCCGGAATCAGCTCTCGCATCGTCACCTTTGTCGAAGGCATCGCGGAACGCCTCGACGCCAGCAGCGTGCTGGAATATCGGCCCGGTTGCGCCCTCACGGATTGTCCCTCTCCGGCGCTCAACCCCACGCTCGATGCCGCCGCCCTGGCCGAGGTGGTGGTCGCATTCGTCGGGCTCGACCCGACCGTCGAAGGGGAAGAAGGCGACGCCGTTGCTTCCCAAGCCGGGGGCGACCGAGCCGCGATTGAATTACCCGCCGTGCAGCGGGAATTCATCCGCGATCTCCGAGCGCGCGCGAAGAAATTAATCCTGGTGGTAAGCGGCGGGAGCGCCGTCGCAATCCCCGAGGAGCATCAGATGGGCGACGCCGTACTTTATGCATGGTACCCCGGGTGCGAAGGCGGCACGGCCCTCGCCGACGTGTTGTTCGGCGACGTTTCGCCCTCCGGAAAATTGCCCGTCACGGTGCCGCGCCGCACGACGGATCTCCCGGCCTTCGACGACTATCGCATGCGTGGCCGCACCTACCGCTTTGCTGAAGTTGAGCCCCTGTATCCCTTCGGATTTGGGCTGAGCTACGCGAACTTGCACTATCGGCTTTTGGAACTTCCTGCCGCAAATCTACCCGCGGGGAGGAGCCTTGCCTTGAGCGCCATTGTTTCCAACCCGGGCACGCGCGATGTCGAGGAGGTGGTGCAATGCTACGTCCTCCCGCCGCGCCAAAATTCGGACACCGCGCGGGCAACCCTAGTGGACTTCCGGCGCATCAGAGTCGCCGCCAAGTCCGCGGTAGAAATCCAGTTTCAAGTCAGCAGTGCCGCTTTCCATCAAGTGGGGGCAGACGGAAAGGCCGCCTGGGTGGCGGGTCGATATGGTGTTCAGATCGGCTCGGCATCACCGGGGCCGCGCGCCGAAGCGCTGGGCTCGCCCGCGCCAGTGATCGCTACCGTCAATCTGATCTAGCCTCAGCCGGATCGCCGCGAAGCTGAAATCTCGGGTCACGATAGCCCGGCCAGAGGCGCACCGTATCGTTTCCGCCTCGCCTCGAGTTCCACCGCGATCCGGAGGTTTAAGTCACGGCCGATCGGGTACAGCCCGAGGCAGACGAGACCAAGCGCGAACGGAATCGAGGGGAACAGCGAGGCAGAGAGGCGGATTCCCGCCAACGCTTCCGGCGACTGCGCGACGTTCGGCACGTACCCGTACGCGGCAATCAGCCAGCCACTCAAAGCGCCACCCAGCGCCAGCCCGGTCTTCAGGGCGAAGAGAATTCCCGCATAAATGGTCCCGGTCGCACGCCGGGAGTTTTTCCATTCCGAATAGTCCGCGACATCGGCAATCATCACCCACAGCAACGGAACCGTGGGGCCCCAACCGAGCGGCCAGAGAATACTGAGAACGACGAGTAGCGTCATCGACGTGGGCGTGACAAAATAAAGGAGCGCCGTGGCAACCGTCGAAATCGCCATCCCGACGATGAACACGCGCTTTTTCCCAAAGCGGTCCGACAGCGGTTTGGACACCAGAATGCCGGCGATCTGAACCAGCGATCCGACCACCAAAAACAGACTCAGCCCCACCGAAGTCGCGTTGGATCCGTCCGGCTTCACCAACAGCCCCAGGCTATCCAACACGGATTTCCCCAGTCCAGGGTCGGTTCCCGCGGCCGATAGTCCGGTTGCTTGCAGGAAACGGCTTACCGCTTGGGGATCCAGGAAGTAGTTGAAGAAGTAATTCAGCGAACTGCCGCGCAGCACCAGCGTGGTGAAGATCAGGATCGTGAGGGCAAACAGGATGAGCCAGGGACGGCACGTGAACACATCCCGGAGATCGTCGCGCAGTGAACCTTTCTGCTGCGGGTTCACGATCACGCGTTCCCGCGTCGTCGCAAAGGTCGCCACGTTGAAGACCACGATGAGCGCTCCGAAAATCCCCATCGTGATCGCCCAGCCCTTCGCGCTCTGTCCGGCCCCGAACTTGTCCACGAGCGGCAGCGTCAGCGCTTGAATGACGAACTGCCCGATCAGCGCGGCGACAAAACGATAACTTGCGATGCTCGCCCGCTCGCCCGGATGGGGAGTCATGACTCCCATTAACGCCGCGTACGGGGTGTTGTTCGCCGAATAGAGCATCATCACCAAAGTGTAGGTGATGCAGGCGTAGATGAGTTTCCCCTGCGGACTGAAGTCGGGCGTCAGGTAGCAGAGCCAGAACACCACGCCAAACGGCACCGCCGTCCCCAAAATCCACGGACGAAATTTTCCCCAGCGGGTCTCAGTCCGGTCAGCGAGGGCTCCGATGACCGGATCGAGCGCCGCATCCGCGAGCCGCAGCACCAGGAACATCGAACCGACGGCCACGGCCGACAACCCCACGATATCAGTATAGAACCGGGTCTGATAGAGGATCATGGCCTGGAAAAAGAAGTTCGTGGCTACGTCGCTCAACGCATAGCCCGCCTTTTCCGTGAAACTCAGCCGGGAAGAATGCTGGCTCATGCTCGCTCCGCCGAAACGCGGCGTAATGCTCCGCCATCAGGAGGGTTGATCATCGGCGTTGGGGTTTTGGGGAGGGAAAGGGATCCGGGAGATTTTCGAGAGGTCCCTCGGAATGAGGAGTAAACTGCGTCGCGACCGGAGGGAATAACTTTTCCCCGGGCCACGAGACGTCGGCCATGCCCCATTTCGCCGCACCAATCCGCCGCGAAGCCCGTGGGAGACTAACAATAGACTTGAGGCCATCCGCTTCGCGGTTCTCGATACCTTCGAAATCTCCGGGAAAAGGAACTGTCTTTTTGGAACACCCCAACCCCTTGAACGAAGCACGCGTCACTCTGGCCGACATCGCCGTCCGCGCGAAGGTCCACGTCACCACCGTGTCTCTGGCGTTGCGGAATCATCCGCGGCTCCCGGCGCGCACCCGTGAGCGCATCCAGGCTCTGGCCAAGAAGCTTGGGTACACGCCCGATCCGTTCCTGCGTGCGCTGGTCGCCTACCGGTCAAAAGCGCTGCGTAGGAATCCGCCCACGTTGGCGTACGTCACCAACTGGAAGACGTGTTGGGGTTGGAAAAAAGTGACGGCCCATCCCGAATTTTACCTCGGTGCGGAACAAAAAGCGCACGATCTGGGATTTAACCTGGACCACTTCTGGATGGGAGAACCCGGGCTGACGCACGATCGGCTGAGTTCCATCCTTTTCGCGCGCGGGATTAACGGCCTCATCATCGCGTCCCATATGCGGGAGGTTGATGTCGCGCTCCACTTCGATTGGTCACGCTTCAGCGCCGTGAAGATCGACTACCTTCCCCATCAACCCGAGTTGCACAACGTGACCAACGACCAGTGCAAGATCATCCGCCTTGCCATGCAGCACGTGATGGCAGCCGGGTATCGCCGGATCGGCTTCGTGATGCATCGCGGGTGGGATCACAGCGTGGATCACCTGTGGTCCGCGGGCTATCTTTGCGAACAGCAGAACCTCAGCATCAAGGAGCGCATCCCCATGTTGCTCTTCCCGGCGGCGGAGCCGGTGGAGGCTTGGATTAATGAAAGCAAAACGGAGGTCGTCGCACCCACCTCGTCATTGGAGCGTTGGTACACCCGGTATCGGCCGGACGTGATCATCAGCAAGGCGTCCTTCGTCCAGCCAGGCATGGCGGAGGTCGGCTTGCGCATTCCTGAGGACGTTGCGTTCGCCGACGTCTTCCTCGAAAAAAGTGGCGGCTTCGCCGCCGGCGTCCGCCAGAATTACCGGTCAGTGGGAGAACTCGCGGTGGAGATCCTCGCCGGCCAGCTACAGCACAACAAATTCGGCATCCCCGAGATCCCCACGACGACTTTTGTCCAAGGGACGTGGTCCGACGGTGCATCCTGCCCCCCTCGTACTCTCGCCGCAGCGGCGAAGTAAGTGACCGCGAGGCGTACCGCCGAATCAACGGCGGAGTGGCACCGCTTCTCCGCACCCGCCGACCAGCCGCACATTGCCCCGATCAGATTCGTCGCGTCGGAAGTGGAGGCACGGCCCGCCTGCGACTCTAGAGATTCAGATTCCGTTGGGGTATAGAGAGACCGCCGCCCGATTAGTTTTGGGTTCGCGCGCTCACACTGGCGCTAACGTTAGAGCAGCGAAATATTTGCGGTTCGAATTCCGCCGAAGTGCCATGCGAGAACGACGGCGTCGAATGCCTTTATTCCTCGGGCTTGTGCCGAACTTCGCTGCCGCCGCCAGAGCCGGTTCATCATTTCCGCCTCTGTTCGCTGACCTCTGACCCCTCACCCTATGAAGACTAGCCTTAGCAGAACACTGCTTCTCCTCGCGTGCGCCTCCGCCCCGGCGGTTGCGCAGAGCGTCACTCCCCCTCCCATTGATTCCGTTTCCGCCAAGTATGACGTTAACAATAACGGCGTCCTCGATCCCGACGAAGTCGCGGCGATGCAGAAGGCGACCGACGCGATCATGCTTTCTCCCTTCGAGGTTCGCACCGACCAGGATCGTGGATACCAAGCGGCCAATGCGGGATCGGGCGGACGCGTCGACCTGCCATTGAAATTAACGGCCTCGGCCACCTCCGCCTTCACGAAGGAATTTTTGGAAGACTGGAACGTCTCCGACATGCGGGAATCGTTCCGCTATGCGATGAATGTCGATGCGGGTAACCTCGCCCAAATGGGCACCCCGTACGGCGAATTCGAGTTTAACTTCCGCGGGGTCGGCTCGTCGGGCAATTATCCGACCCGGAATTATTTCCTCTTCTACGGGGTCAGCGACTCCTACAACACCGAGCGCTTCGAAATGTCGCGCGGCCCGAACTCGATTCTTTTCGGCGACGGCCAGATCGGTGGCGTCGCGACCACGGCGACGAAGGTTCCGCGGCTTGATCGGAACTCCTACTCCGCGACATTCCGCTGGGACGATTGGGGTGGTACGCGTGCCACGTTGGATGCGAATCACAAAGTCGGTTCGATGACCGCAGTCCGCATCAACGCCAAGTTCCAGGAAAACACGATGGCCGCCGCCTGGCGTGATGGGGCGGAGAACACGGACAAGGCGATCACGATCGCCGTTGCCCACGCCTTTTCGCCGCGCACCAAGTTCCGCACCGAAATTGAGTTTGGCCGCGAATTGCGGATGACCTTCGCGAACACCTATGGAGACAACCTCGGCTACTATACCCCGGGTTACGTCTTCGATCGCCTGAATCCGAATTTACCCGCGAGTCAGGGCCTCGCCGGCATCACGGCGGTGAGCACCCAAGCTCAAAATTGGACCTTTATTCCTGCCTTGGCCAATCTCGGCCTGATCAACACGGGCGGCGCGACTGCCAACGAGCGGACCTACCGCTCAACCGGTCCCGGCTTCCCCATCCAGCCCGAAGGCCGTACGGACCTGCCTGGGATTCCGTCCCCGGCCACGCTTCCCTCCCGGGAGTTTCGGCTTGGGGCGAACGACACCCTCGCGCGCTTCAAAAACCAGGTTTATGGTTTTTATCTCGACCACCGGATCACGGATAATCTCTCCGCCCAGATTTCGTACTACCACTACGACAACGACCGCAACGAGCGCTCCAACGCGCGAGTCGGTTCGCTCCAGTTCGACATCAATCGCTATCTCCCGAACGGTCAGCTCAACCCGAAGCTTGGCGTCGCCTATGGTGAGGCGACCCCCGGCAAGGGCCATCAAGACAATTACGTTCGCGAATGGCGCGGTTTGCTGAAGTGGAACGTCCGCCTGCCCTTCAGTGGAAAGGGTCAGTTCTCTGCGATCGTCGGAGAACGCAAAGAGCGCTTCGAGGCGCGTGGCTTTAGCCCGGCTCGCGTCGACGGCCCGAACCAGAACTGGCTCGCCGCTGAAAATACGCTCCGTTACCGCTATTACGTCGACGAGCCCAATAAGTACGGCAGCCAGTTCCTGCCGGCGCCTGCCCCGGGCTTCACGTACAAATTTGTTCAAACCGGCTTCGCCTCGACGGAGTACAAGAACATCAAATATGTGCAGGGCGTCGCCGCGACGTCATTCCTGGACGACCAACTCGCTCTCACGCTTGGCCTTCGCTACGACGAACAGCTTAACCGGCAGCAGGGCAACATCGGTGGTTTTCCGACCGCTAACGGCCTCCAATCCTACGGCGGTTTTGTTCCCGGCGTCGGGAATCAACCGGGCGCTTGGAATATCGGTAAGGCGGAGCCCATCACCGGCAACGTTGGCGCCGTGGTTTACCTGGATAAGAAACAGCGTTTCGGCGTCTTCTACAATTATTCCGAGAATTTTGCGCCGCCCACCTCCGGTGCGGCGAAACTCATCGGCTGGGACCCGAATGGCACCACCAAGAACGAAGGTTTCGGCGCGACGACTGGCAGTGGCACGGAGTACGGCGTCCGTCTGAGCCTTTTGGAGGGGGCGGTTTATGCCGAAGCCCGTCACTACGACAACGATCAGGTTGACCGCATCGATGGGCCTCCTGTCGGGAACTTCAACACCATCTGGCTGAACTCGGGCAACTCCTACAACGCCAACACGGACCTGACGAATGCCTCGTGGCGCGATGTCGCGGCGCTTAATACCAATGGGTACGAGTTCCAACTCACCGGCAACTACAAGGGCCTGCGCCTTACCGCAAACTATGCCCTGCCCAAGACCGAGAATATTTCCATTCGTCCCGTCACCCAGGCTTACTTTGCCGCCTTCAAAGCGAAGTGGGAGGGATGGGCAAATAATTTGGTGAACGACAAGGGCGACGTACTGACCACGGACAACCAAACCCAGATCCGGAATAACATTCTCAATCTGCAAAACAACTTCGCCGGCGTCGCGCCCGGTACAGTGAACAACGGCACGAACAAGTGGACCGGTTCCTTCAACGCCAACTACTCCTTCTCCCGCGAGAGCAAGCTCCGTGGCTTCTCGGCGGGCTGGGCGATCAGTGGCCGCGGCCAGCGCAAGGTCGGCGCGGTGAATCCGAACATCCTGTTCAACCTGCCGATTGGAGCGACCGCTACCCCCGAGCAAAACCAGCAGGCTTCCTTCGCCTATGTCTACGCCACGACCTACTGGGTCCAGGATGTGAATGCGTCCTACTCCAAGCGCTTCGGGAAGTACAACGTGAGGTTCCAGGTGAACGTCAACAACCTCTGGGACAAGGATGACCTGCTATTCCAGAGCTACACGACCTACCGTGTGCTCGGTCAGGCGACGAATCCGTTTGTCGGCGGCATGGTGAACAACGGCTTCAACTATCTTGATCCCCGGAAGATTTCGTTCACCACCACGGTGAGCTTCTAAGGCGCATTTCACTGTTTCGGTTTCAAAATCACGCGAGCTCCGGCTCGCGTGATTTTTTTTGGGGCCTCCCCGACCCAGTCTTCAAGAGCGCGCCACTCGGGGTGCCAAGAATCGGATACAAGGCAGATTCCGTGCAGTGGAATCCCCTCGCGAACAAGCACTCTGCCTCATCCCCAACGTAGGCGAGCCACCGCGACCGCATGTCGTCGACATGCGTGGTCTCAGTAATAACGAGGTCGCCGCCGTACCTTCTCCATGCATCGACGACGAGTTCACGGCGCGGGACGTGCCGGGGATCCTCTTCGATCAGCGGCGTCTCGTCCCGCCCATACCTTCCGTCCTCGTTCAGGTCTCGCGGCCCGTCACATTGGTCGGAGCCGACGACACGTTCGGACCGGTCACCGGAGATATTGGTCGTCAGAAACCTTTTCCATCCAGTCGACGGCTTTCCCGTTCAGCAGTTCATGCACGGCAAAGTGGGTCATCGCCGTCGTGGGCGCAGCGCCGTGCCAATGCTTCTCGCCCGGCGCAAATGAGATGACGTCCCCCGGCCGAATCTCCTCGATGGGTCCACCTTCGCGCTGCGCCCGTCCGCAGCCAGCGGTCACAATGAGCGTCTGGCCCAGCGGATGAGTGTGCCAGGCGGTGCGAGCGCCCGCTTCGAACGTGACGCTCGCCCCCGCCACGCGTGCGGGATCTTTCGGCTGGAAGAGCGGATCAATGCGCACGGTACCGGTAAACCAGTCAGCCGGCCCGTGGGTGGAAGCTTGTGAGCCGATTCTTTTAATTTCCATGGGGGATCCTGTTTAAGAATTTTCGCGCGCCGCATTGAGCGCGGTGCGTGGCGCCGATCCACCTGCTCCCGCAAAGCCTACTTCGTCGCGGGCGCGGCCGGCGGAGGCGGCGGCGCGTACTTCGGCAGCGCGTTCGCCCGCGGAGCGACTTGCTTGAGATTCGGAGTTACATCCGCCTCAGCGCGACCGACTGCCCATTCGATTCCTCCGAAAAGCACGGACTGGAAAACGGGATTATCCCACACGTCCTCGCGATGTCCCATGTTCGTGTAGAAAACGCGGCCCTTGTCATGCATCCGCACCCACGTGGACGGATACGGCGGGCGCTGATACTCGGCACCGGTCATGGAGGAGGGATCCTGCACCAACAGAACATGCAGATTCGGCGCGAAATTTTTCAGCGAATACCACTCTTCATGAAACGTGATGTCTTCCTTCACCGCCGCCATTCCGGGAAACTTTGAATCCACGACGCTGAGCTTGGATTTCTGCTGGGCTCCGTGGCGGATGAATTCTCCCCCGAGCATCTTGATGTAGTCATCGGCGGCCTGGCCGTCGTCGTTGAAACGCTCCGGGACGTGCGCATTGCGTCCGAAGGAATGAAAAGAATCCGACGCACTGTGAATTCCCACGAAGCCCTTGCCCCCGGCCACCGCGGCCAGCAAAGCCGCTTTGCCAGCGGGCGTCATGGGCGGAAGTCCGTCGCCGCGCGGGTCGCTCTTCGCCATCGTGAGGTCGCCCGTCGTGTAGAAAACGAAGGCGTCAAACTGGGCGAGATACGCCGGCGAAAACAAGGTGCCGTCCTTCGATGCCACGAACTCAATCTGATGCTTTGTGCCGTAGGCGTTGAGGACGCGAAACGCATAGCCGTGCCCCGGTTTACCATCGGTTTTGATCGCGTCATGCTCGAAGCCGGAGGACTTGCTGAAGATCAGTACCTTCTTCGCCACGTTGGCCGCCGCCCGAGAGGTTGACGGAGGCAGGAGCATCACCGCGAGGGTGGCGCCGCAAATTAATCGGATGAGGTTTTTCATGGGGGGGGGTGGAAATGATGGTTCACGCGTCGCCGTCGCTTTCGTGATTTTCACCGCGCATTCGCGGCCGGCGCCGGAGGGGAAGTGAGCATCGTTTGAACGCCCGTGCAACAGATACAACTCTCAAAGCACGCCCCAGCTCCGGAACCCGATGGCCCGTTTTCCGACGCCCCATCGCCTTGAAGCAACACCCCGCGCAAGATTAAGATTAGCCTTCAGCGGTTCCGCTAGCAGTGATCTGAGCCAGAACGATTCAGTTCAACCACGAAGGAACACGAATGGACGCGAATGAAAACACCGGGCGAAGATTACAGAAATTGTTGGAGTTCGGATTTTGGCATCGCCCCGGCCACGAGGTAGACCTTCCCGTCGCGATGCCAGGCTGCGGTCGTCACGCCGCGGTCGGCGAAGAACGCCGGCGCCCGGTCGAGCGAAACGCCCGGCAGGTCGGAAGCGTTGACGACAAAGACGTCCACGTGCCGCCCGTCGAATTTGAAGCAGAGCATCGTGACCTTGCTCTGCTGCCACTCCACGATTTTGCACGCCGAGATTCCTTTGTCGGCCAGACCGGGAGGAAGGACGAAGTCGGGATCGCCGCGATGCTCCACGAGCCAGCGCTTATACCCGGCGGCATTGAGGCCCCAGATGTCGGCGTGACTGCTCGTATAGAGCGAGGCGACGTCCGCCATCGCCTGGCGGAATTGCACGAATTCGGACGCCTGCCCCCGGCGCTTCAGGAGCGAGATGCTGACAACAAAGAGGAGCGCCACCGACGCCGCGACGGCGAGCCACACCGGTCGGCGCCAGCGCGGCGTGGACACGAGGGTGGTGCGGGCGAGCAGGAGCTGAGCCTTGAGATCGGCCGGAAGCGGGAGGGAGCGAAGTTTGGCGGAGAAGGCCCGGTCCAGCGCCTGCTGTTCGGCAAACCACCGACCGAGTTCGGGGTCGTGTCGCGCGAGCGCCAGGGCCTCCTGGAACTGCGGATCGCGGGCATCCTCGCTGTTGGCTCGGTAGGCACCGAGGATAAACTGGGCTTCCTCGCGGTTCATGAGTTGGAAGTTTTGATCCGCGGCGCGGGCGGCAGCGCAATCACGTTGGATGTTTCTGAGCGGGTGCTGCGGGCGGTGATGAGTGTGCGCAGCATGATTTTTGCCCGCGAGAGTCGGGACATCACTGTGCCGACCGGCACATCGAGCAGTGCGGCGATCTCGCGATAGGAAAGACTTTGGAGGTAAAACAACACCAGCGGGGTGCGGTGATGTTCGTCGATTTCTTTCATTGCTTCGATGACCAGGTCTCCATCCATCTTGTTCACGAGATCGGGTGTCAGGGCGGGCAGTTCCGCTTCGACGGTGGAGAGTTCGTCGTGCGGAAAGGATTTTTCGTGGCGTTTCCGGCCGAGGAACACGCGATAGAGCGTGGTAAAGAGCCAGGATTTCACCTTCGTGCGGTCGCGAAGCTGGCCGCTCTTCGTAAGGAACCGGCAATAGGACTCCTGGGTGAGATCGCGCGCGTCGTCGGGATTGCGGGCAAGGCTGAGCGCGAACCGGTGCAGGTCCTCATGAAAAAGAACCACGGCTTGTTCGTAATCCACATCGTCCACACGAATAAGACCGCTGACGGCCGTTTTTATTCCGCCCTCCGACACGATTCCCACCGCGAGGCGCCCCAGCCCGCCAGCCAAGA
>JBDSSU010000562.1:0-17372 GCA_039928635.1 Opitutaceae bacterium
GCCACGGCGACGAACCGTGCCCGGTCCCGGTGCAGCATCTCGAGCCAGGCAAACAAGTGATGCGACAGGAAAACCGGCTGCGCCCGCTGCAGGTGCGTGTAGCCCGGGATCAAAATTTCGCGATTCGCCTCCGCGACCGCCAGCAGAGCCTTTTCCGCGCCAGCAATTTTTCCGCCCAGGACCTCGCACGCGAACTTGAACCACAGCCGCATGTCGGTCGCGATCTGGTCATTCCGGCTGCGCGCCGTGTGCAGCTTTGCCGCCGCCGGCACCCGTTTCGTGAGCGCCTGCTCGATGTTCATGTGCACGTCCTCGAGTTTCGTGTCCCAGGAGAAATCTCCCGCGACAATCTCGGCCAGGACCGCATCGAGCCCTTTATGAATGGCGTCGCGTTCGTCTTCACGGATCAGCCCGACGTGCGCGAGCATCGCCGAGTGGGCTTTGCTGCCGGCGATATCAAACGGCGCGAGCCGGCGGTCGAACGAAACGGATTCGCTGAACCGCAACATCAACTCGGCGGGGGCCGCGGTGAAGCGGCCGCCCCACGTCGCTTGGGAAGACTTGGCCATAGCGGAAAGAAATGACGGCGCGCAGCCCTGGCGCGCAACGCGAATTTGCGGCGACCTGAAGTCGTTGCGGTCGCTTCGACGTCCCGCCGGAAAATTTCCCGCCGATTCGCCGGCGAACTTTGCGGTTTGCGGACGCTGCCCTCGCTCGCACTGTTTGCGCGATGCTCCGCCACTGCCGCTCATCCCGTTGGAGTGCACCGATCGTTGCCCTTCTGCTCGCGCACCTTTCAGCAGGCGGCGCGGAAGCGCCGCTTAGTCGTTACGCGACCGTGGAAATCGATTCGGCAAAGACATCGATCTACGTGGGAAGCGTTACGATGACGATGCCGCGCCTGGTGCGAAAGGACGGTGCGTTCTCCTCGACTTACAACGCGCGGGTCTTCCCCTATTTTTTTTCCAGCGAGAAAGGGACGCTCAGTATCAACTTCTCGGATGACGAGCTTCGCCGGCTGGAGCGCCGCGAAACGGTTCAATTCACGGGCCGGGCCGTCAACACCGATGGCGAGGAACGCCGGATCGAAGGCCGCGCTGTTCCCGACAGTGCCACGGGTGGGAAGATAAAAGTCCGCGTCTTCGTCTCGAAGAAGATCGAACTGATCTTCAACACGACGTACCGGTTCTGACCTGGATCAGGCTTCCGCGCCGGCCCAGTGAAACGTCACGGGCGTTTCGATCGAGGGATGCAGGCTGTGATGCACCGGGCAGTTGTGCGCCGTGAACTCGAGTAGTCGCGCGACGTCGGGAGTTTTGGGAATCGGGAGCCAGACCTGCACGGCGAGTCGCACGATGCGACGGGGAGCGTCGACCGACATTTCCTTCGTCACTTCGAATTTCAAACCGCGCAGCTCAATGCCGTGCTTGCGACCGGCGATCGCCATCGTGGTCGCGATGCAGGTTCCGTACGACGTGGCGGTGAGATCCGTGGGTGAAAATGCTTCGCCACGCCCCTGGTTATCCTTTGGTGCATCGGTGCTGAGCTGGTTGCCGGAAGGTTCGTGCCTCGCGACGCAGTGAAACTCCCCTTGGTATTCGCCGGTGATTTTGACCATGCAGCAACCAAGCCGGCGCGAGGACCGCGCGCAAGACGGACGCTCGCGCGTGGATGAGACTCGCTCAACCACGGCGCCAGGCACGATTCGTTGAGGCGGGTCACCTGCACCTGCGTCGTGCCGAATTAGCACCGGAGCACGACGGCCCATGGAGGCAGCCGCAGCGACGCGAGGAAGCGCGGGTGCTGTTGCGTCGCCAGGTGGGTGATCTGCCAGCGGACAAGCTCAACCGCTTGGCGAATATCGAACAGGATTATTCCCTGATGGCTCAGGAGCTCCGCGCCAACTCCCGCGGCGGACCGCCCTCGCCCGCCGACTCGGAAAAGTTGGCCTTGCTCGAAAAAGAACGGCGAGCGGACATCGCCAAACTTCTCACCTCCGAGGAACTGCTCGAGTTCCAGATGCACTACAGCCCAACGTCAAACCGCATGCGGCGGGACCTCGCCCTTTTTAAGCCGATTGAGTCTGAATATCGCGCCCTGTTCCCGATCCTCGACACCGTTGAACAACAATTCCCTTCCACCTTGGCACCACCGCGGACACGATTGCCGCGCGGCGCTCCGCCGAGGCAATGCTGCAAGGTCAGATCGTAGCGGTCCTCGGCCCTGAGCGTTACGAGGAATTCAAGCAGTCCACCGATCCCGCCAATGCTCAGTTGAACCGTCTTGTCTCCCGCCTCGGTCTTCCCCTCACCGCGGCAATCCAAGTGGCCGGCGTCCGTCCAGCCGCGCCAGTGGTGTCGACTCCGCGGAACTGAAGAAGCCGCCTGCCGCGCGATGCGGCCCAAACGGGAAGCCCCCACAACTCGAAAGGAAAGCGCGGCGCTGAGGCTCGCTCGCTAGCGCGGTTGCAATGCGCAGGGAGCTTTTTGGTCGGATGGCGGCTCCAAGCTCAACGTTTAGTTTCGAGCCAGAACGAGCGAAAGTTCCTTAGCAGTTCAACCAAGTCATCCGGCTTTTCCGGTTTGCGAAGATAGCAGCTAGCGCCGCTCGCGTAGGCGTTTTCGATGTGGTTTTCCGCCGCGGACCCGGCGACCACCGCAATCGCAAGATCCTTGGACGTTCGGTTGATCTGTTTGATCAGGTCCACCCCCGACTGCGCCAGGATCTGCGTGTAGAGCAGAACGATGCGAGGAAGTGGGTATAAGGTCGGGTCGGCATACTCCGTCACCCGGCAGAAGTAATCGACCGTCTCGGTGTGCCCAGTCGTAAAGACGAGGCGGGTTTGCACGCCAGCGACACGGAGGGCCACCTTCAACAACAGGGCCTCCTGCTCTGAATCAGCGACGATCAGGATTGGGTCGAGCGCGACCCCACCTTCAGCTCGAACAGCAGCGAGCTCCAGCGGGTCACCCAAAGGGTGGGATGTGCGAACCGAATCATTAGCCATGGGGTGGAATATCTGAACTTTTCCGGTTTGATCCGGCTATCCGCAGATGAGAATCCCAACCACAGCGACAACCGCCGCAATCTCTAGCAGGTTAAAACCGTTTTCAGCGTAAGGGTTCATGAATCAGGCGCAGCGCAGACGAGTGGCAAAAGAACAGTTAAGCATTTCGCGGTTAGCCTCGGGACGGGTCTTATAGGCCCTGAGTGCACTATCAGCTTGAACCAACTCATGGAGACGACGCGCCGGCTCTTCGTCCGTTGGCAGCTTGGCGACATGTTCGATTAGCCATGCCATGGCGGAAGACGATTGAGTCGAGCCGCTTGTCATCCGATTCACGGCCTCGCGAACCGCAGTTCGATTAAAACCCCAAGCCGCCAAAGCGAGGAAGTCGCGGGCCGCCCGGTCGCATTCAAATTGAAGATGGAGAAGGGTATTTTGCATGGGTTGCGTTTTAAAGGAGCAACCGGAAGGACACTTTATTGCATTAATACTGCAATAGATTTAGTGCTCTTTTTACATGTAGAACTACGCACCGCGATAAGTGCAGGTTCGCAGCCGACCGAGCTGATACGCGAACTCGCGTGAACCCTCAGCTTCACCGCGCCGCCGGATTCCGACTCAGCCACACCAACAAAGCAAAACGTCGAACTCGGGGAAGTTCGACGTCGTGAAAACTGGCGGGATGGACGGGACTCGAACCCGCGACCTTCTGCGTGACAGGCAGACGCTCTAACCAGCTGAGCTACCACCCCGTGAATCGGGAAAGAGGCGGAACGTAGAATCGGCGAAGAGCGAGTCAAGCGCGGTTTTCCCCTTGTCGCACCGACCTCTGCGAGCTACCCGTGCCATGCCATTTTGCGGTGGTAGCTCAGCTGGATAGAGCAGCGGTTTTCTAAACCGCCGGTCGGGTGTTCGAGTCACCTCCACCGCGCCACCTTCGCTGCGATCCCACCACCTTAGTGAGATCGCGAGCGCATGACGTGAATGTACCCCGTCTGTCGCCCAGGGATGGCCCCAGAAATCGAAGCACGTTCTCTTTTCCAGCCTCAAGAATCCGCATTAACCGCTCGGGGGATCCTAAATCGTGGACGGCGGCGGACTGGGGTTCGAAACCGATGTCGGGGGGAGGAAATTCAGCGCGAGAAAATTGAGCGCCGACCGGGCGTCCGAATAGACTGAGCCCAGCTCCCGCTGCAAAGGATTATTCGCGACCATCGCGCCGGTGGCAGGAATGAGGGTTTCGGTCAGACGAACCGACAGCGTTTCCACCGCATCAACGACCGCGATCGCAGCATCCTCCGAACTCGTCGCAGTGGAATTAAACTGCATCGGCCGCTGGAAATAAAACGCCGCTACGGCCGCTGCCACCACAACTGCTCCCATCGCCCACATCGGTGCACGGGAACGCGCCCGCTCAGGCTCGACCCTCGCTTTCTCGGCGCGCACCGCCTGCAAAATACTCCGCACCAAGTGCGGCGGAGAACCCGGCACATCGCGTCGCAGGAGAGCAGCCGCGCGGCCCAAGTTCTGATCAAGCTCATGGGACGCCACGAAGTACGCCTGGCAATCGGCGCACGCCGAGACGTGGGAGCTTCCGGTGTTCTCAAACAATGCGCGGGAGGAGCGAACAATCTGACAAACAAAGCGCGGACGCGTCGGGGTGAGGTAATTCATGAACGGATATCTCCTTTGAGCAATTGTTGGCGGGCCCGGTGAACCAAAACCTTAATGTGGATTTGCGTGAGGTCCATGATTCGGGCGGTTTCTTTGGTCGACATCTCTTCACTAAAGCGAAGCCAGAGCACCTCGAACTCTCGCGGTGCAAGCAGCCGGCGGGCTCGCGCCCAAAGATTTTCGGCATGGTCCTGATCCTCGAGCTGACGGGCGGGCGAAGGCGCATCGCCTACAACGTCAGCGGGCATGTGCTCCCACTTCTTGTGATCTCGAAAATGGTTGAGCGCGGTGCGTCGCGCGATCGTCAGCAGCCAATTGATCAGCGGGCGGGCGCAGTCGAAAGTGCCGAGGTGTTGGAAAGCCTTGAGGAAGGTTTGTTGCGTGAGGTCCTCCGCGTCGTGCCGGTGGCGAACCATATTGCAGAGATAATAAAGAACGCGGCGGTGATGCGTGTTCACCAGCTGCTCGAACGCCCGGGCGTCGCCGCTGGCAGCGGCGCGCACAATCTCGGCTTCACCAGGGCCAGACTCCGCCGGCAGGGCGGAAGCGGTGGTGGCAGCGGCCGGGCGTTCTGGCGAAAGCGTCATCACTTTAACTTCGGCTGGGGAATGAGCGGTCCTTTGCCTGAACCAGCCGCGGGCGCCGCGGCTTTGGCGTCCCCCGTGCTCACCGCGAACTTCGCTTTGGAGTCCGGCGGGTTCACATAACCGACTTTTAGCGTATAGAGCCCGGTGACGCCCGGGAACGGGAACTGCCACATCGTGCCGCGACCTCCCACGCTCCGCATGAACTCCTGACGCCACACGAGCGGCGTCCCGCTCCCGGCCGCCGCCATGATCTCGACCCGATCGATGCGAGCATCTTTGGCGCCGTTCTGCGCGCGGCCCACGGTGATCACCATGCCGTTGGTCAGCGCGACGTTTTCAACCGTGCGGAATCCGACTTCGCTGGTGTCACTGAGCGTTGCCGCGGCCGGCGCCGTCTCCCCTCCCCACTCCGCAAGCACCTGGCCGATTGTGATGGGCTGCGATGGCCGATTATTGGCTGGCTGCGGCCGCGCTTCGGTTCGGGTCTGCAACGTCTGCGCCATCTGCACCAAACGCGCGCTGGGGTAAGCGAGCCGCAATCTGACGGCATCCTTTTCTTGAGTGACGGCGGTGGCTTTGAGGAATTCGCCCAGCTCGCGATTGTTGGTTTCAGCCATCGAGAGGACCGCGGTCAGCCCCTGCAAAATCTTCATCAATCTTTCCGCGTTCGCCTCCGAGCTCGCGACGAGTTCGATGTTCGCGAACGTGTCGGCCCCACGCTCTCCGAAGGCGAGTGCCCCCGAATTCGTCAGCTGAAGCACGCGCGTTTGGGGAGATTTCTCCGGGAAGATCGGATCGCTCGGTACGAGCGTCGCGGCGAAGAGATACGCGCCTTCTGCCATCGCCCCAAGCTTGCCGAAAGCGCTGGCGCCAGATCGTGCGAGTGACGGCGCACTGCCGCGAAACACCTCGCGCGCCCTGAGAAGCTGCGCCTTTGATTTGCTGACGATGATGATTGGCTCAGGCGGGAAAGCCACGATGAGCTCCATCTTCGGAGCGGTGGAGGCGGCACCCTTGGGCGCCGGCGAACCAATCGCGTAAGCGGGAAAAGAAAGCCCCGTCACCTCGGAAAACACCTCGGGTTGCGCGAGCGTCCCTTGCAGCAGCACGCTCTCGGCGATCTTTCGCAGATCCGCCGTGCCCTGCGCGATGAGAGTGCCATCGATCGCCGCGGGATCTGCGGTGAGATTGCTTCCATAAGCCGTAAGCGAACCAACGGTCGCCAGCAGCTTGGGAACATCGACGCCAATCACGCCACCGGTGGCCTGAGACTGCGCTTGCGAGACCGCGGTCATCAACTCCTTGCCCAGCGTGCTTTCGCGCAAGGCGTTGAGATCGGCGTAGACGACCCAGCGCGCGTCCGAGCCGACAAGCGCGGGATTATAGGCAGCCTGGATCGAAGGAAGGGAGAAGAACGAGAAGGCGACGAGCGCGCCGGTATAAAAAAGTTTTTTCATGAATGAATCGTTGTTGCCGTTGATACACCGGCGAGCGGAGCGAGGTTACAAATTCTCGCGACAAGACTACGCTTCGCGTCCCGCGGCGCCGCCCGGCTCCCGCAAAGCAAAGACCAGCGCTGCCACCCCGAGCATAAGAAGCGATGTCCCGACCAGCAGCGCGCTCGCAGCGGGTGGCGTCAGCGCACCTTCCCCCAAAAATCCTCCCCGAACGGGGAGGAGCGGCGCGAGGACACTCAGGATCTGCCGGCCCATCGACAGATGACTGAGCTGCGTCGGCACATTGCCCATTCCGACTTCGATGAACACCCCATAGAGCAATCCGATGATTACATACCGCGAAGTGAGCATCGCGCAAAGAAAGCCGAAAGCCGTGAAGGCCAGGATCGCCAGAACCTGGGCCAGGAGCAGCCAGGGCGCCGCATTCATGAGGCCGGGAACTTCCCAGAAAGCCCCAATTCCAATCACCACCACGAACGCGAAAAGAAAATCGAGCTGCGTGCAGATGACGTGAGCCACGTACCGGAGACAGACAAACACGGGCCGCCGCACCGGCCGGGTGAAGAGATAGTCGACTGCCCCCGCCTGCAGGTCGTCACGAACCGTTCCCGCGGCCGAAAGGAACGCCATCACGGGCACCAGGAAACAAACGTAGAAACGGGCCGCCCACGGGAGGAACCCCCGCGCCGCCTCGTCCCGATTTCCTGCCGCCGGAATCGAAAACAAAACCAACAGGACCAACATCCCCGCGAGCATCAGCCAGCGGTTGAGATTGAAAAAACGCCGGATGCTCAACCGCCAGATCCCACCGAAGGCATGGAGATTGTTCGGCATCACGCGGGGGGCGAACGGCGTCGCCGCTGCTTTCCGCGTCGACGCAACTTCGGGCGACATTGGACTCGGAGCGTTCATCGGGCGGGGGGCGCGTCGACCGCTTTCTCCAGCAGTGACGCCGTGCTCTGCACTTCATAAATCTCGACCCCGCTCTCGAGCAACAGCGTGTGGAAATTCCCGGTGCCGTAAAATGTATCGGGATCGAGCCAGCGCGCGTGCAGCCGCGCCGCGTCCCCGTCGACATCGCAGCCGCGCAACAAACCGCGGTCGAAGAGAAATCTGGCGAGCTTCTCCGGCGCGTTGCACCGAAAGCTGGTCGACTCCGGCCATCGCGTGCGCGCCTCGGCAGAGGTGGCCTCGTTGAGGGACCGCGGAATCCGCCCCCAGCGCAACAAGATGAATTCCGCGCAGAGCGCCTCGAGATCGTGCAGGATATGGCTCGAGATGATCACGCTGCGTCCGTCGCGTGCGAGATCGCGGAGCACATTGCCCATTTCCTCGCGCCCCATCGGGTCGAGTCCGTTCATCGGCTCGTCGAGAATCACCAACTCGGGGTCGTGGAGGAGACATTGCGCGAGTTTGACGCGCTGACGCATCCCTTTCGAAAGGGCCGTCAGCCGTTTTTTCCAATGCGGCGAAGCGAGTTTGACGCGATCGAGACTCGTCCGTGCCCGGGTTTTCGCCTCCGCGGAAGACAGGCCCGAAATCATTCCCAGCGCCACCAGCCAGTCGAACGCACCAATCCCGCCCGGGACCGACTCTGCTTCCGGGCAGTAAGCGAGCCGCGCCTGCACGAGCGGATTATTCCAGGGATCTTCCCCAAACACGCGGAGTGTTCCGGAGCTGGGACGAATCTGTCCGAGCAAAAGGCGGAACAGCGTCGTCTTGCCGGCGCCATTGGGCCCGATGATTCCCGTGATTCCCGGACGGATGCTGAACGACACATTGTTCAGCCCGAGAATCATCCCGTAGAAGCGACTGAGACTTTCCCCGCGCACGATCGCATCCGGGATCGGAGGTGGTACGAGCGTGCTCATTCGGGACGAAGCTTTCGGGCGAACACGAAAGAGGAGATCACCACAAAAATCCCGAGGCTCACCAGAGCACCCTTAAAATCCGAAGCGCGGGTTTTCCCGCCGGCGCGCGAGAGATCCCGGGCGAAGCCCTGGTCGATCAGGGGCAAACTTTCGCTGGCGGTGATGAGCGCCTCGTCGAGGCGAAGGATGCCTTGGCGTGCCTCACTTAAGTTGTGCGTGAAGCTGGTGCGTTGCAGCCAGTGCGGTGTCTTCGGTGGCAAAGTGACCACGGCCATGATGACCCAGAGACCGATCCAAAGAGGGATCGTGGTGCGTGCCGTCTTGCCGATCGCCGAAACCCCGAGCGCGATTGCGGCCAGAGACACCACGGCAATGCCGTGAAACAACAATGCCCGAAGCAACGGCGGGAACGAATAAACGATGAAGTCCCGGTTGGGGGCAAGGAGGACACTCAGCAACCACCCGAAGAGCAACGGTCCCGTCCAAAGCAACACCAGCAGGCTCACGATCATTCCAAGTTTTCCCAACAGGTAGTCCGCCGTCGTAAGCGGACGCGAAAGATAAACCGTCAAAGCGTTCGTGGCCCGATCACGCGTGATCAGTCGCGGCACCAAGACGGTCAGCCCAAAAAGACAGAACCAGAGCGCGACGTGGGAGTGCGCCCAAAAAATCAGGGAAAACCAGCCGCCGATGCAGACATCGGGGTAAAGCGTGACAAATCCGCCCACGGCCATCGCCGTCGCCTGCGCGCGTGGTCCGAGGGAAATCGCCGTGGTCTCGAGCCAGCCGCCCGTCGCGACGGTCTGCGCGAACAAAAGTCCAGCAAGCCCCAGCACGAGCCCGGATGCCCACGCCAGGGAAAGCAGGATCTTAAAGAAGCGCAGCCGGAAAAGCTGCCGGATGCCGGTGGAAATAATCGTCCAGCGACGGTAGCTCACGCCCCGCGGCGTCTCCTGCCATCGGCTCAGGTCAAGCGTGGCTTCCATGACTGGCGGCGATTGACTGGAGGAACAACTCGTGGAGGCCGTCCGGATTGGCGATGATCTCGGCGGGAGGAAGCTGATGAGCGCGCATCAGCTGGAGAATCCACTCGACCGAATCCGAACTCGATTCGACCCGCAGTCGGCCATTCGAGAGCGAAGTGACTTTCACCCCTGCCGCCGAGATCACCTCGATGAAGCGCTCGCGCTCCGCCGACGGGGCAAGTTCGACGATGCGGCGGTAGCGCGTCTTGAGGGAGGCAATGCTGTCGTGTTCGAGCATCCGGCCGTTGCCGATAATGATCACTTGATCGCAGACGCGCTCAATGTCGCGCAACAGATGCGAGGACATCACCACGCTGATGCCCAGATCGCACCACAGGGAACCGATCAGATTCAAGATGTGTTCGCGACCGGAGGGATCCAGGCCGTTCGTTGGTTCATCGAGAAAGATGACTTCGGGATCATGCACGAGCGCCTGCGCGAGTTTCACCCGCTGCCGCATCCCCGTCGAATAGGTGTCCACCGCGCGATAACGTTCCTGCCCCATCCCCACGAGGTCGAGAATCTCGTGCGTTCGCTGGCGCGCCGCCCGCATCGGCATTCCCGAAAGTTGTCCGCAGTACGTCACATATTCACAACCCGCCATGCCGGAGATGTGACAATCCTGCTCCGGACTGTAGCCCACGCGCTCACGCGACTCGCGATTGGAAACGCGGATGTCCCGGCCAAGGACTCGCGCAATGCCGCTCGTGGGAGTCTCCAAATTGAGGAGACACTTGATCAACGTGCTCTTGCCGGCGCCGTTGGGGCCAAGCAGGCCGATGGTGCCCGGGGGCACTTTCAGCGTGACGTCAGACAGCGCCTGTTGCGTCCCGTACGTTTTGCCCAGCCGCTCCGTCTCGATGATAAATTCGCGAGGCACACGGCTCGAAATTCGGGCCGGAGGAGATGAAATCGGGGCAAGTTGCAACGCGGGGAAGAGTGTTCTTCTCGTGCATTACCCCGAGCCGAGAGTCGAGGTTACAGAAATCGCCGGAGTGGGACGGCAATTCCGACTTAATCTTCAGCTCGATCTGATCCCAGCCAGGGCGTGCCTCGAACCCTCTCAGCTCTTGCATTGTCATTCTGCGGCCAGACAGGAAATCGCAATTTGCGCGGCAGGCGCAATGAACCCCGAAAGACCGGGATTTGTCTCGCGAAGGCCGCGAAGACATCGAAGGTATTTCTTTCGTTTTCTTCAGGACCTTCGCCATCCCGCCTATTGCTTCGTTCTCCATCGCCCTCGAGCCATCCCAGAATCAACGCCTTCGAACGTGATATCGTCTTCGTCGTCTCCCATGGATTCGCCGCGCTGAGGATTATGAACAGTTCAGAACACGCCCTGTTCCCCCGCCGCCGGCAGGGTCAGGCGACTGAGTCGCGATCGATGAGCGTGACCGGAAGCACGGTATGCCGGTTGAGCACCGGTTCACCGGAAGTGAGCTGGTCGAAGATAGCGGCAGCGCGCTCAGCCATTTCGCGAAGCGGCTCTTGAATGGTGGTGAGAGGGGGATTCTGGATGGCCGAAATCCCCTCGTTCTCTCCGCCAATGATGGAAATATCCTGGGGCACCTTGAGGCCCATCACGTAAGTAAGAATGTGAAGGCATTCCATCGCCTGAAAACTGACACCCGGGACGTAAATGCAGTCAGCGCCGGCCCGCACGATGCGAGTGACCGCCGAAATGTGGCTGGTGCCGGGACTCGTAAGCACGAAGAGCCGTTCATCTGGCGAGAGGCCGGCTTCGCCAAGCGCCTTGCGGTAGCCCTTCAGGCGTTCGAGGAACGGGGCGTTATTATGTCCGCCGAGAAACCCGAGCCGCTTTTTGCCGCGAGCGAGGAAGTGCTGGGCGGCGAGATAGCCGGAATTAAAATGGTCCGAGCAGATGGTGTATTCGCTGTCGGTCGCGTTGAAATTATCCATGTAGACGACGTGCATCCGACTTTCGAGGCTGGCGAGGAGCGTCTGGAGCTTTTTGTCGAAGGTCACCGCGATGATCCCGTCGAGGAAAAGGCCCGGCAGTTTCTCGAATGGGTCGGTCGGAAGAACGACCCCGATATTACGACGCGAAAAAGCGAAGGCCAGGTGCGCGGCTAACGTGGCGGCGTAGCCCTCGACACGATCGTGAAAAGTCGGCTCAGTCAGAATAGCGACCTGCCGAAAGCGCACGGAGACCTGAGGCTTGAGATTGAGCGTGTTAGCCGCTCGTAACACCCGCTCGCGCGTCTCCGGTTTAACCTTGTCCCGATTATTAAGCACCCGGCTAACCGTGCCCGGGGAAACGTTGGCGAGACGAGCGAGGTCGTAAATCGTGGCCTTTTTGGAGGACCGGGACGCAACGGCGGAACGAGGCATGTACGGCACGTTGCTCGGCGGAGCGGAACAATGCGAATCCTTATCGGCCGGTTTGGCTTCAACATCGAGGGGCGCGTTCAGGCCCCGCTCGTTCCGCGGCGCTTTTCGAGTTCGTCGCGGATTTCGTAGGCCCGGGCTTTGTTCAACGGATAGAAGAGCAGCAACCCGACCGCGAGAATCGACCAGACCGCGATCGAGCCGGCGAGCATTAGCCGCATGCCGAGAATCGTGCTGGCGGCCTGAGCCCCGCCGAGGGCGGCGTTGAAGCCAACGAAATTGAGCGCCAGCCCGGCCCCGAAAAACGCGAGGGCATATCCGGTTTTTTGAATCCAGGAAAAGAACGAGGCGAGCATCCCTTCTCGGCGCATCCCATGCCGATGCTCGTCGTCATCACACACGTCGGCCAACATCGAGTACTGTAGAATGTTTACCGCGGTCCAAGCCGGCCCGCAGAGAATCGGATCCAGCAGAATTTTCCACGGGTTGCCCGGCGTGAAGATGAACCACTTGGCAATGCCACCCGCGAGGTTGAGGCCGAAAACAATAAAGAGCGTGGTGCGCTTCCCCCAGCGGTTGGCCAGCCAGTTTATGGGATAAATTGCCGCAATGCCGACCACGGCAAATCCGGAGGAAAGGACTGCCTTCCACTTCGAGCCTTCGACGACGTCGCCCGCGTTCATGTGGTAAACCAGGAGGTAGTAGTCGATGTTGCTGGAGAGCATGCCCGCCAGGACCTGGCAGACCGTGAATCCGATCAGGACGAGGAAAGCGCGATTGCCGAAGGCGGCCTTGAACGCCGGCCCGAGCCGCACTTTTTCCTGTCGGACCGCGCGCTGAAAATGGCGCTCTCGTACGAGCAGACCCGGGATCATCCCGGCCAGCCCCATGACGCAGATGCCGACGGCCCATCCCACCGTCCTCATGCCGTGCATGACCGAACTAAAAACGGCGAGGTTCGCCGCCCAGAATACCCAACTGTAAGTGAGTTCTCCGAGTTTGCCGAAGAAACCACCGAAAGCGGAGACGCGGGTGCGCTCCTGATAATCCGCTGTCATCTCATAGGTGAGGCTCATCAACGACACCGAAAAAATCGAAAAGCAGGTGTAGAAGATCAGCAGAGTGACGACGAGATAAGCGATCGTCGCATTCTGACTCAGGCCGCTGGGGACCATCCAAATCGCGCCGAAGGCGACGGCTTGCAGAACAGCCCCCAGGACGATGATTGGCTTTCGGCGTCCGAATCGGGAACGACAATTATCGGAGACGATTCCGACGATCGGATCAGTGAACGCGTCCCACAATCGCGGGATGGCCAAGGCGAGACCGAGAATGCCCGGATTGACGTTGAGTACCATTTGGTAGAACGGAATCGCGAGTCCTTTCACGCCGTTATCACCATAAAATTTGGCGAGATAGCCGGCTCCAAGCGCGGTTTTTTCCATGAAGCTGACCCGGTCTTGCTCTCTGGTTTCGCGAGGCAGTTGGGTCTCGGTGCTCATGGGATCGGAGTGTCTTGGGTCCGGCCGCGGACAGCGTCCATCTTCGGGTGCGCGTCAGAAATGGGGGTACAAGAAATTAACCGGCGGAAAAGAGTCCCCGCACGGCTCTCTCAGCTCAAGGACCAAGCAGTCCTGGGTTTCGAAAAAAGCTCCGAACTCCACCGAATTTTTCGCCGATGGTGGGAAGACGGTGGTGCCTTTCTTTCGAAAGCGCCCGCGAGCAACCGGAAACCAACTCCCGTTACCCTCGTGAAGAGCGGGCCGAAATTGGGAATTGAAAGAGCGAGGGGCAGAAAGCAGAGATGCACCCAACCCCTGCTGGAATGTTAACGCGCTCGTTTAAACGTTGGGTCTCTCGACGCCCGGACGCATGGCTCCTCGCTGGGTCGCTCTACGCCCTGGCGATTGCATGCGCGAGTGTCCACCTGGCTTCGGCGCAAACCGTCTCGGAGAAATCTCCGCTGCCCGCGCGTTCTCCATTGACGGGGCAACCCGCGGTTGGAATGGCCTACGTCGGCGACCGTGCGTGCGCCGACTGCCATCAAGAAAAGTCCGCGTCCTATCACCGCACGGCTCACGCCACCACTTCCAGTCCTGGCACGAAAGATTCGATCAAGGGGAAATTCAATCCTGGCTCAAACACGCTGCGAACGGCGAACCCCGATCTGTATTTTCAGATGGAAGCAGGCGCGACCGGTTTTTTGCAGCGCGCAATTGTCAGAACTTCCCCCACCGAAGTACTGACGCGCGCCGAGCGAATCGACCTCGTCATCGGTTCCGGGCGGAAGGGACAGACTTATTTGTTCTGGGACGGCGATGCGCTGTTTCAACTGCCCATATCCTATTGGACGGAACGTGACGCGTGGGTGAACAGCCCGGGGTACATCGATGGTCGCGCTGATTTCGAACGTCCCATCCCAGCCCGCTGCCTCGAGTGTCACGGCAGTTCGTTCGAGTCTCGAGCGCCTCCTCCCGGTTCATACAACAGGGCCAGTCTCGTCTTGGGAATCTCGTGCGAGAAATGCCACGGTCCCGGCAGCGAGCACGTCGCTCAGTATCGTGCCATTTCGTCGACGGTGCCGCGGTCGACCACGGCCATCGTTAACCCGAAAAAACTTTCGCGAGAACGGCAAATCGATGTCTGTGCGCTTTGCCATGCCGGCGCCGGAAATTCGCTCACGCCGCCGCTGTCATTCACGCCCGGCAACGATCTGGCAAAGCATCTCGCCTTTCCGAAACTGCCTCAGGACGCCCGCCTGGATGTCCACGCGAGCCAGGTGCAGTTGCTGGAACGAAGCCGTTGTTTCCAATCCTCGCCCACCATGACGTGCACGACTTGCCACGACGTCCACCAGCCGCAGCGCGATCTCGCGGCGTTTGCGGTGCGATGTCTGAGTTGTCACCAGGCCGAGAGTTGCGGCGCGTTTCCCAAACAAGGCCACGCGATCGATCGGCAATGTGTCACCTGTCACATGCCGGCGCAGGCAACTGATCAGATCGTCATCGCTGCGCTCGGCGGCAAAAGCATGCAGCCCAAAGTGCGCAACCACCAGATCGCGATTTATCCGGAGGTCCGCACACCCTGAAATCAGAATGTGTCTTCAAACCTTGCTTGTCATTCTGAGCGCCGGAGAAGGAATCGAAATTTCGGTGGCAGGTGCAATGAACCTCAGAAAGACCGGAATTTGTGTCGGGAAGGCCGCGAAGAAATGGAAAGCATTTCCTTCGTCTGTTTCGTGACCTTCGCGAGACCCATGCCGTGTTCATCAGCAGCGCAGCGAAGAATCCCCGGAGATGAAGACGCTATCACAATCGAAACCGTGGATCCGCTGCGCGCAGCACGACAATTCAAGAGCTGAATGAGGGTTTGGAGACCTCCCGAAGCTAGAGTCGACTGCGCAATTCCGCCGGCAACAGTTTCGCGGCAAACTCGCGTAATTTCGGATCGGAAATCTGCAGCCCGAAAGCCTTGAACAATACCTGCAGGCGGAAAAGCGACGCGGTGGTGAGCGAACGGAGCCGTGTTTCATCCAGCCGCTCCAGGCAGCGGCGCACCTGCTCACGCGCGAGGTCGTTGCGGTCCCCCTGCGCGAGCACGATCGCAAGACTGACGCGACGATCCCACGCCAGCGTGCGATCCAGCCCGACCTCTAGACTCGAGACGAGTAGATCGAGCACCTTCGCGAAGCCCGCGGCGTTCGCACGCGCCTTCTCGACTTGGGCGAGCGCGGCGAGGGCGCCGAGATCCGTCGGGTAGCGTTGCAGCACCTCAATGGCCGCCGTCACCTGCTCGACTCGCTGCGTTTCAACGAAGTATTCCGCGAGACGGCTCGCCGCGCTCGCGCGGTTGCTCTCATCGGTCACCTTAAGAATAACCACCGATTGGCCTTCGAACCCAGCGACGGCGGGCAATTTGTAGGGCACCGGCTGAAGCCAGGTGGGCAGCGCCCAATGATGCAGCGCCATGATAAAAGCGTCCTCGGGATTGCGCCGTGTCCAGCGCGCAAATTCATCCAGATCGGAATCCCACGAAGGGAAGACGAGATGCGTGACGCCGCGTGCGCCGAGCAATGTCTGCGCTTCATCCGCACTCGTGGCGCTGACGATGCGGATGGTCGCCGCGAGCCCGTCTCGGTTTTCCCAGTTGGCGGTCCCGAGTCCACGCAGGCCCCCATGAAAGCACCAACTGGTCGTTCGGTCGGGCGGGAGCAACACCACCGCCCCGCCCGGCCCTGCGCGATCGGCGATCCAGTGGGCCAGCGTCCGCTCAATCAGCGCTTCGACCTCGAACCTCGTAAACTCGATTTTCTCCGCGGATGACGCCGAAGGCAGAAGCTGAATCGCTCCCGGGATGAACAACACACCGGCGAATGCCGACCAAAGCCAGCGCCGGCGAACGGACGTCAGTGCCGAAGGTATGCCCGCGGTGGCTGCGATCAGCACGGTCAGCAACACCACATCGAGCGTGCTCCACCAAGCAAGTTGGCGGAACGCGAGCGAGAGGGCAACCAACGCGGGCCCAAGCGTGAGCGCGATGGCGGCGCGCATCGAAGTGCTCGTCTCGCGGCGCACAAGCAACCAAAGGGCCGGACCGAGCAGGAGCAGGGGAAGACAGGTTGCTCCGACTGCGCCGCTCACGCCCTCGCCGGCAATCCAGGCCGGGAAATTTTTTGCCACCGCGCCGGCCGGAAGATTGGTGAGTCTCGAGGCCAGCGGATCGGGAGTCAGAAACGTCTGATTCGTCCTTAGGGCCAGCGTGACGGGCAACGCCGCCACGGCCGCCACGGCACACGTCAGTAAAACAATTTGGCGGCGATTCCAGAAAGATTTGCTACGCCGCAACCACGATTCCGTTTGGGTCAGCAATTCCCCCACGCCCACCCACGCCACTCCGAAAAGCGGATGGTTCACCTGTAACCGAAGCTCCAAGTGCGCGGGAAAATATTCGATGAGATAAGCCGCCAGACAAGTCGTCGCACCGCCGAGCGACCACGCGCGCCACGGCATGATCGGCGGAGCCACGTGAGAGTTTAATTTGCCGCTGCGCGAGGCGATCAATGTCGCCAAAATCCCGCCACAGCCGATGCCGGCCAGGAGCGGCGTTTGCATCGCCGCGCTGATCCACAGGCCCAAACCGCCAGCGATGCCAGCGACGAAGAAAAATCGGCGCACCTGTGCGGCTTCGCCTTGCGCCGTGTCGCCCGTGCTGAACGCGGCTCCGTTGCGGTGCGTAAACTTAATTCCCGCCAGCAGCGGTAGCACGCTCCACAATGCACAAGCTCGAGCCAGGCTTTGATCGCCAGGGACGCCGGGAAGAAATCCGCCCGCGAAGGGAAAAATCGTCGCGAGGCCGATCGCCATGAGCGCGGCGGAAAACGTTCCAAACTGCCGCGCCACGAA
>JBDSSU010000563.1:0-9994 GCA_039928635.1 Opitutaceae bacterium
TCGCCCATGAATGCCCCGGTAAGTCATCGCGCGTTTATCATTGTCCGCTCGGCGGATCGCGTGGCGCGGTCGACTTCGCCGGCCACAAGCAGGGCCGGCGTTTACTTTTCACGCGGCGACCGGGTGAACTGCGGGAGGTGGAGATGAGTCGGTTCACCTTCCACCGCTTTTGGGCGATCGTGCTCAAGGAGTTCATCCAAATGAAACGCGATCGCGTGACCTTCGGGATGATGGTGGGAATCCCGTTGATGCAGCTGATGCTTTTCGGCTTCGCGATCAATTCCGACCCGAAGCATCTGCCCACCGCGATTCGCTCCGCGGATCAGGGACCGTTCGCGCGCACCTTCGTCGCGGCGTTGCGAACGAGCGGCTATTTTGAACTGGTGCGGGACGCCGCGACCGAGGAGGAGGCGCGGCGTCTGCTCGAGCTGGGCGAGGTTCAGTTCGTGATTAACATCCCGGAGGATTTCTCGCGGCGCCTGCTTCGCGGTGAGCGGCCGACGTTGCTGATCGAAGCGGACGCGAGTGATCCGGCGGCGACCGGGCCTGCTTCCTCGGCGGTGCGCGTGCTCGCCGAGCGCGCACTGGACCGCGATCTCGTGGGGCCGCTCGCAAAATTGCGCGGCAAGCCAGGCCCCGTGGAGATCAAGATCCACGCGCACTATAACCCGGAGAACATCACGCAATACAACGTCGTCCCGGGTTTGCTGGGGGTGGTGCTCACCATGACGATGGTCATCATTACGGCGCTGGCGATCACGCGGGAACGCGAACGCGGGACGATGGAAAACCTGCTCGCGACCCCGGTGCGACCGGTCGAGGTGATGGTCGGCAAGATCCTCCCGTACATCGCGGTCGGCTACATCCAGATGACGCTGATCCTGCTCGCGGCGCGATTCGTCTTCAATGTGCCCATGGTGGGGAGTCTCGTGCTGGTTTACTTCCTCGCCCTGCTTTTCATCGCGGCGAATCTCGCGGTCGGCATCACGTTTTCGACGCTCGCCAAAAACCAGCTTCAGGCGATGCAGATGGCGTTCTTCTTTTTTCTACCGTCCATCCTGCTTTCCGGATTCATGTTCCCCTTTCGCGGGATGCCGGAATGGGCGCAGGCGATCGGCTCCTGCCTGCCGCTCACTCATTTCCTGCGGATCGTGCGCGGAATTCTGCTGAAGGGAAATGGCTGGGTGGAAACCGCGCCCGAAATCTGGCCGCTCGCGCTCTTTTTCGCGGTGGCGATGACGGTCGGAGCCGTGCGCTACCGACAGACCCTGGATTGAGCGATTGAGTTGGGTTCCATCCGGCGCAGAAAACCGCCGGGCAAAACAATTTCGGCCGGCTCCCGACCCGGCGGTCAGGCCACGGGATTTTTCTCCGCCGCCGGTTTTTCTCCGGGCGATTCGAGATGGATCGTCTGCGTGGGGAACGCGAACTCCAGACCGCGCGCCTCGACCGCTTTCATGATGAGGAGATTGATGCGCTGCTTGCACGTCATCGCCTTGATGAAATCGGGAGCAGTCGTTTCGTAGACGATCCAGATGTCGAGGGAGGATGCGCTGAAATCGCGGAAGAAGACCATGACTCCGGTCGCGTCGACCTCGGGTTGGGCTTTAATGATGGCGCTAATCTCGCCGACGATTTCGTCCATCTGCCCGGTCGGTGTGTCGTAGGTCAGCCCGACGGTCTGCTCGAAACGCCGCCGGATGAAGCGAGACAGGTTGGTGATTGTTTCCGCGGCGACGGTCTTGTTCGGGACGACCATCAGAGATTTGTCGATCAGGCGGATGCGCGTTGAGCGCACCCCGATGTCCTCGATGGAACCGACGTTGCCCTGAATCCGGACGACCTCGCCCAACTTGAACGGCTGATCGACCGCCACGACGATCGCGCCGAAGACATTGGCCAGCGTGTCCTGCGCGGCGAGGGCGAAGGCGAGGCCGCCGATGCCGAGTCCCGCGAGGAGGGTTTTCACATCGTAGCCGAAGCTCTGGATCGTGAGGAGCACGCCGAAAACGATGAACACCGTCATCAGCGATTTTTTGATCCAAGGCATGAAAGCCGCGACGCCCAGCTGGCGTTTTTTCGACACCTCGGCCGCGTGATCGAGCAGCGCCTGAAGGGCGCGCCAAAAAATCCAATAGATCGCGAGCGAGAATGCGACCCGGGAGCCGACCGAGATGGCGTCGTCGGTGGAAGAACTGAGCTTGAGCACCCGCAAGGCGCCGAAAATACCGATAAGCATGACGAACGCGCCGACCGGCGACTCCAGCGCAGGGAAAAGTTTGTCGTCCAGCGTGGTCTTCGTGCGGGCCGCGATTTTTTTCAGGAGCGGAAAAAGCACGTGCGCGACGATGCGACGCGCCAGCAGTCCCGCGATCAGCAGAACCGCGGCCACGACGTAATGGGTCGTCGTGTTGCCGCTGGTGCTCACGTTGAAAAGGGCCAGCACTTCGTCGACAAGGTGCTCGATAAAATCCGGAGCGTTGGGGAGTGGCTGGGAAGCCGCTGCCGCCGCGGCCGCGCGATCTGCTGCCGAGTGGTCAGGCGTCGCGGCGGCCGGAGACGCCGCTTCGGCTTGGGCGGACGCGAGCGTCGCGGCCCCGGTCAGCAGGAAAACGATCGAAAGAAAAAGGAAAAGGCGGCGGATCATGGCTGCGGAATCAACCGGGCCCGTCCGGCTTGTCAAAGCCAGCGGCGGGTCCCGCCACGGCGCCTCGAAAAAGTGGCGGCGATTCCAACCCGCGACTCGCCGCTTGCCGGACACGCGGGGCCGTGAACAGTTTTCGCCCATGCCCATCGTTTTAGCGTTTGCCGATCAACTGCCGTGGTGGGCTTGGGCGGCTTTCTTCACCTTCATTGCCGCGATGCTCGCCCTCGATTTGGGAGTGCTGCAGCGGAAGGCGCACGTGGTGGCGATGAAGGAGGCGATCATCTGGTGCATCGTTTGGATGACGCTCGCGCTTGGATTCGGCGGGCTGCTCTGGTGGTGGCGAGGAGCGGAACTCGCCCAGCAATATGTCGCGGGGTATCTCGTGGAGCTCTGCCTCAGCGTGGACAACGTCTTCGTGTTCATCCTGGTTTTTTCCTACTTCAAGGTCGCCCCGCGCTATCAACACCGGGTGCTTTTCTGGGGGATCATCGGCGCCGTGGTGATGCGAGCCGTCTTTATTCTCGTGGGCGTGAGCATCATCAACCGTTTCCATTGGGTGCTTTATATCTTCGGCGCCTTCCTCGTTTACACGGGCATCAAGATGGCGTTGCCGGGTAGTTCGGAGGTGAACGTCGATCCCGACCACAATTTCGTGGTGAGGATCTTCCGGCGTTTCTATCCGATCGCGAAGCACGATGATCAGGGGCACTTTTTTGTGGTCCAGGACGGCCGGCGCATGGCCACGCCGCTTTTCGTCGTCCTCATCGTTATTGAAACGACGGATGTGGTTTTCGCGCTGGATTCCATTCCGGCGGTGCTGGCGATTACGAGCGACGGCTTTGTGGCGCTCACCTCCAACATTTTCGCGATTCTCGGGCTGCGCTCGCTCTATTTTGCCCTGAGCGGAATCATGCAGCTTTTCCGTTTCCTGAAGATTGGACTCGCGGGGATTCTGATTTTCATCGGGGTGAAGATGCTCATTGAGCACTGGGTGGATATTTCGACCACCGTGTCACTCGCGGTCATCGGGGGGGTGCTGGCCGCTTCGGTCCTGGCGTCTGTCTTGATCAAGCCGCCGCAGAAAGGGGTTTGAGGTCGGGCCTAGTCGAAAACGCGTTCGTTCCATTCGGGGCGCGGGAGCGGGCACGGCTGCCATTTTCCAAAAACCCGATAGCGCGAGCGGGCGACGATTTTATAAAGGGCGTCGCGCCAGCTTGCGGGCAGAAAGCGAATCGACGCCAGCAAAGCGCTGCGGCGTCCCCCAATCACGCGAAGAGCGGCGATCGCTCCATCCGTCCGTTGCAGGAATTCAGGCCGGTCACGCGCGGCCCACTCCGGCACGAAGATCAACGAATCGAAATCAGTCAGTGGCAGTCCGTGCCGGCGAAGATACTCCTGCCCGGTGGCGCCCTGCAGCGGCGCAAAACGCAGCACCCCGCGTCGATCCAGCTTGAGCAGGAGACGGACGATCCGATTGCACAGCCCGCACTCGCCATCAAAGAACAGCACGGGCCCGGACGTGCCACTTCCTGCGAGTTGTCCGGACATGCGGTTACCGCCCGGCTCCTGTCGCGTGGACTTCCGCAATGTCGGCGAAATCGCACACGACATCCGCGATGAGAAGGAAACGTGCGCACCGGGCATCGTTGAAGAATCCCCCGACCTCGGAATAGAGAACTTTACCGTTCTCCATTTTGAAGGAAGGGCGCGGCGCGCCACGGGTGGCCGCGTGGAGCTTCGCGCGCAACTCCGGCAGAAGTGCCGCGGCGAAAAAATCGGGGCGATTCGTTTCGATGAACCACGCGCCGTCAAACTCACCGTCCCCCACTTGAATTTCTTTTGCCCCGAAGAGTTGCGCGATCTTGGACCCGAAGCCCTGGCCGGTGATTTTGAATTTGAGCCCGCCATCAGCCCGTGGCTGGGCGGAGAGGGAGGACCAGGTGGTCCGCGATTTGCCCGAGCCGGTGGTGTAGTTGTACAGCTCGACCTTTTTCCCGCGGCGCTCACCGCGCGCGCGTGGCGCTCCGTGAAATAGGCCGAAGGTGACCGCGGCCGGCTCCATCGCCAGTCCGAGCTCTGCTGCCAGCAGCGAAACCCGTTCGTGCGCGCGCTTGCTGGTTTTAGCCGCGTACCGAAGCAGCAGCACCAAAGCCACCAAACCAGCACCGCCGATCAGAAGAGCTGGGAACAGCGGGGACATTCCGGGAGCTGATAGCGAGTCGCGCCTTCGCGCAAAAAGAAAAAGGCCGGCCGCATTCGCGACCGGCCCCGGGCTGGTGAGCTGGAATGGCGGGGAAGTTAGGCGACCGGAATTTTCCGCGGCTTGACCGCTTCGGTTTTCGGAAACGAGACCCGCAGCACGCCATCACGCAGCTCGGCGTCGATTTTTTCCGCATCGATCGCGT
Source organism: Opitutaceae bacterium (assembly GCA_039928635.1). Classification (GTDB taxonomy): domain Bacteria; phylum Verrucomicrobiota; class Verrucomicrobiia; order Opitutales; family Opitutaceae; genus DATAKE01. Next base: position 5,053 of record JBDSSU010000563.1, read on the forward strand.
TGTCGTGAGTGAGCACGAGTTCATAGGCGGCATCGTTGGATTCGCGATAGACGCTGGTCCAGCCTTCGGGCTGCTGCCAGGAGCGGCGGGCGGAAATGCGGAACTGGCCGTTTTCGCTCGTCAACTCGAGCGCGTCTTTCGTGACGCCAGGGAGCTGCACGGTGAGCCCGTAGCTTTCGGGCGTTTCTTTAACTTCGTAGGTGGGCTTTCTCGCTGGCACCGCACTGCGTGAGCCATTGCTATCGGCCGGCGTGTTGCGGGCAAACGAGGGAACGAGGGTTTGAAAGAGGGACATGGTAATTTTTTCCTTGGGCGAATGAATGAGGGTGGGGGGTGGTTATTTTACGGTAACGCTGATCTTCCGCGGCTTGCTCTCTTCCCGTTTGGGGAGGGTGACGGTGAGGATGCCGTTTTCGTAGGCGGCGCTGATCTTGTCCGCCTGGACTTCCTCCGGGAGTTCCAGCGAGCGACTCATCGGAAAAGAGTTTTCGCTCCGGGCGTCGCCTTCGGCGGGCGTTTTCCGCGTCGCGGTAATGGTCAGGAAACCGTCGACGATCTCGACGTTGATGTTCTCACGGTTAACGCCCGGGAGTTCGGCACGCACGTGCGTGTGATCCTTGTTCTCAAAGAGATCGACCGGGAACCCCGTGGGATCGGTTCGGTTTCCGGCGAAGTCCCCGAGCGCGGTTTCAAACAGACGGTCAATTTCAGTTTCGAAGCCCGACCAAGGGGTGCGGGAAAAGGCCGGACCGAAGGCCCGAGCGCGCGAGTTGGGATAGGAATAGCGGACGATTCTCATGGTGGTGTTTGTTTTGTTTAAAGTTTTGGGCGGATGCCCGTGTGGCGCGGCGAAATGCATGGGTCATGCCCCGGTCGCCGGGGGAGTAACTCGCGCCAGCAAGGCGGCTTAGTTCACCGGCGCAGAAAGCGACTGCGGCGAAAAGACCCGCTTGCGGATTCACAGTCGGGAATTTTTTGCGCAGCGGTGTGCATCAGCGAAGCGGTCACGGTGCCAAAACCTGTAGGCAACCGCCGGCTCGGAAGGCGGTCAGTTAACGGATTCGGAGGAAGCGGACGTTTGTTCGCTTATTAATGCAGCGGTTTCTCCGGTGTCCCGGCCTGTTCGGGAATTTCGCTCAACCCAGAACCACCATGAAAAACATTAACGATCCGACCAGTGGCAAAATTTTGATTCACGAAAATGGCTTGGGCGAGATGACGGAAGGCGAAGTCACCGAGCGCGCCTTGGAACTCGCTTTGATCGATGGGCGCTCGGCCGCGACGAAAGAAGATCGCGATCGCGCCCTGGCGGAATTGCGGGGGAAGACGCTCCCCCCCACCAGCGATAGTGAATCGTCCAGCATGGACTCGCTCTCGCGGGATCCCAGCGATCCCCCGGCTAATCACGGGCGGCAAAAACCGAACTACGAGGGTGCCGATGAGAAAGCAGCCTTGGAGCGATTGGTCGCCGAGGGCGTCGAAGAAGCGCAACACGATCAGATGCTCGCAGCCCGTCGTAAACCCTCTCCGTAGAAGGGCAGCAAGCGGCGGGGGTCGTGCCGCCGGCAATTTACGACGGGTGATTTGTGATGACGTGGGTTTAAGTTGCGGGCGACTCTGCCGGAGTTCCAATAGGCGCGCATGACGTTCGACTTTAGCCAACCGCCTTCGCGCCGGGACACCGACTCACAGAAATGGCAGAAATATCCGGATCGCGACGTGCTGCCGCTTTGGGTGGCCGACATGGATTTCCGCTCGGCACCGGCCATCATCGCGGCCCTGCATGAGCGGGTGGAGCACGGGATTTTCGGGTACGCCCGCCCGGTCAAGTCGACCGTAGCGGCAGTCGTGGACGCGCTGGCTCTACGGTATGGGTATAAGATCGAGCCCTCGTGGATCGTGTGGCTTCCTGGTTTGGTGTGCGGGCTGAATGTGGCGGCCCATGCTTTCGCGCAGCCGGGAGACGAGGTGCTCACCCTGACGCCGGTCTATCCCCCGTTCATGAGCGCGCCAAAAAACAGCGCGCGCGTATCGGTGCAGACCCCCTGGGTATTGGCGGGCGGTCGTTGGACCATCGATTGGGAGGCGCTGGAGAAGGCCGTCACCCCTCGCGCGAAAATGTTTTATCTTTGCAACCCGCATAATCCGCTCGCTCGTGTCTGGCGTCGGGAAGAACTGGTGCAACTGGGGGAGTTCTGCGTGCGGCACAATCTGGTGCTTTGCTCTGACGAAATTCACTGCGATCTGATTCTCGATGCCGCGCTGCCGCACCTCCCGAGTGCGACGTTATCGACGGAGATTGCGGCGCGCACGGTGACGCTGATGGCGCCGAGCAAGACCTATAACGTCCCGGGACTTGGGACCTCATTTGCCGTGATTTCGGATTCGGCGTTGCGGAATCGCTTCGTGCGCGCGACGGCCGGCATCGTCGCTGAAGTCACGTCGCTCGGTTTCACCGCGTGCGAAGCGGCCTATCGCGATAGTGAGCGCTGGCGGCAGGCGCTGCTGGCGACGCTCCGCGGCAATCGCGATTTCCTTTTGGACTTTATTGCGCGGGAGTTGCCGGGAATCCGAGTCGAGGCGCCCATTGAAGCGACCTATCTCGCCTGGCTGAACGTCGAAGCGATGCAGCTTGCCGACCCGATCGCGCATTTCGAAAAACACGGGGTTGGTTTAAGCGACGGCGCGTTCTTCGGGTCGCCGAAAGGTCATCATGTCCGGCTAAATTTTGGGTGCCCCCAAGCAACCCTGGCCGAAGCGTTGCAGCGGATGAAGCGCGGGCTGGGCTGAAGCACGCCTTCAAAATCGTTTGTCATGGTAACGCCGCGAAAAATCGACGCGGTGCAGGGCGCTGCGTCGCTCGACAATTTGGTTTTACGCGCAACCTTGCGCGGATGCCTGAAACGACTCCACCCAACACCGCTGACGCCGGGCTTGAGGTGCCCACGCTGTTCGTGCGGAACCGTAATGCGCTCCTCGCTCGCGCCACCTTTAGCGATCTCTACGTGGACTATTACCTCCACCTCGGAACCCAGCAGATCAAGCCGACCGCCGAGGCGGACTCCATGTTCAAACGGGCGCTCGCCGCGTTTACGCTGCACAGCGCGTCGCGTCCCTGGAATGAGCTCACGGCTTGGACGATCAACTTTCAGGAGCCGCTGGTGAATCTGTTTTTGACCGGGGACAACGAAACCGGCGCGATCACCGGCCGGGTATTTGATGAGAACGTGAAGGAGCTGCCGGAGAATATTTTCTATGCCGACGTCGTGATCGGTCGCGAACCGAAGCGCCGCAGCGCGGTGAGTTTCACCGGCAGCGACCCGATCGCGGCGGCGGAAAAATTCTATTCGCAAAGCGAGCAGCGCGTCGCGCGCTATTTCCAAATCGCCGAGGAGGAGTTCGCGATGGTCACCGAATTGCCCGATTGCGACCTGACCTGGCTGAATTCCCTGACCGCCGAACAGGTGGCCAATTTTGATACGACGGAAACACTCGGTCCGATGGAGCGCCGGATTTATCGCTGGCATTGCGGCTGCAACCAGCAGCGGATGATGGAAGTGCTCGCGCCCACGATGCGGCAGAATCCCAGTGAACTTTTTGGAGAGGACGAGAAGCTGGAAATTCGGTGTCCCCGTTGCGGTGCGCGCCATGCCATCACCCGCGAGGCGATGGAGGCCTTTGTCCAAACTTGATCGCACGGAGCAGCGGTCAGGGTGATCGGGCGTGAGTCGCTGCGACGCTCAAGCTCGCGCGACCGGTACGTCACTCGGATCCGGGGCGATAACATTTTAGCCTGAGCGATGGTGCGGGATTGCCTTGGCCGCGTCGGCTGCGCAATGAGTGGGAGGTAATGTCCTTATACGAAATCACTGGCGCGATTTTGGGGGTGATCGGGGTGTGGCTGATGATTCGGCGCAACGTGTGGGGCTGGCCGGTGGGAATTGTGCAGGTGGCGCTGTACGCTTGGGTTTTTTTCCAGACGAAACTTTATTCGGATGCGATCCTGCAGGTGTTTTTCTTCGGGCTGCAGATTTACGGCTGGTGGTTTTGGTGGCGCGGAGGCGTGCGACGCGACGAACCGCCCATCACGCGCCTGAGTTCATCTGCCCGGGCTGGGTGGATGATGACCGGAGTGGCGCTCACGTTGATTCAGGGCTGGGCGATGGCGAATTTCACGGACGCGGCCCTGCCGCGGTGGGATGCCTTCATCCTCGTCTTCAGCCTGATTGCCCAATGGCTCCAGGCGCGCAAACACCTCGAATGCTGGACGGGATGGATGATCGTTAATGCAGTCGCCATTGGGGTGTACTGGTCAAAGGACCTGCGGCTCACTTCGGGCCTTTATCTCGTTTTTTTTGGGATGGCGGTGCTTGGTCATCTCGCCTGGCGGCGGGTAAACCGGGTGCGCCGCGTGGCGGTCTTTGGTCCCGAATCCACGGGGAAGACGTTACTGGCGGAAAAGCTCGCTGCTCATTTTGGCGAACCCTGGGTGCCGGAATACGCACGGCAATTCTGGGACGAGCATGGGGGCATCACCCTGGAGGACATTCCCGGGATCGCGCAGCGACAGGGCGAGTGGGAAGACGCGGCGGCGGGGCAGGCGAAACGCCTCGTGTTCTGCGATACCGAGTCGCTGACGACTGTGCTGTGGAGCGATTTGCTCTACCGGGGTTGTCCTCCCGAGGTGCGGATCGCGGCCGAGCGGCGGGCTCGGCGTTACGATCTTTATTTGCTGACGAACACGGATGTGCCGTTCGAGCCGGATCCGCAGCGCGTCTTTCCGGACGAGGCCGGACGGACAAGATGCATGACGCTGTGGCGTGAAGCTCTCGTGTTTCGCCACCTGCGGTTTGTCGAGATTCGAGGCGATTGGGCCCAGCGCGAAAGGGCGGCCATCGCTGCGGTGGAGAAACTCCTGCGACGTTAGAGCGTTTTGAGCAGG
>JBDSSU010000564.1:0-12303 GCA_039928635.1 Opitutaceae bacterium
ACCTGAATGCGGCGGTTTTCGCGGTTCTTCACGTTTGCCACCACTTCGAGCCGGCCGTCGGGCAGCATGCGTTCCTGCAGGCCGGTGCAGGTGACGGAGTTTTGCGCCGCCTTGTCGAGCAACACGAATTTGTCCGTGTTTTCCAAGGTATACTTCGTCGTATCTTGCGGTGCGAAAGGCCCTGGCTCGATCGCGCAGCCGGCGAGGAATGCGAGCGCGGCGGCCGCAAGCGTGAGGGACAGGAACTTCGTCTTCATAGTCGTTGGTGGTGAGGTAGAGCGGTGAGACTGTGGGTCAGCGTTTATGTTCGCTCAAAATAACGACGGTATCGCGGCCTTGCTCAGCGGGGATCGTGAGGGTGAGGCGCCGTGTGAGGCTCTCGACCACGTGTCCCTCGCCGTCGAAAAACTGGAGCATCGCGGGATGCTCGCCCGGAGGGAGCCGCAGCGCGCCAAAACTCAGATACTGGGGAAGATTGTCCCACATGCGCGTATCCGCCTGCGGCGTCGCCGCCGCCGAGGCGATCTTGCTGAAGATCCCCACCACCCCGAGGGCGATCGCGGTGTTCTCGGCGTCGTAATTTTTCTCGGGCTGGGGCGGTTCCTTCGCTTCGGGTTCATCGCGACCTCTCCGGCGCGTTCGAGGCGGTTCGCGATCTTTGTAGATATTGTCCGCCGCCACCGCGGCGCCAACGAGCGCGACATCTCCGAACGTATCGGCGCCCTGCTTGAAAACGGCTTTGTTGTTCAGCACGAAGTCCATCACCCGCCCACCCCGGGTCACCGCTTGGTAATTTAGATTATCCCAAGCGGTAAAATGGATGGTCTTGTTCAGGGTTCTCAGGGTAGCCGAACGGACCTTCGAAGGCTCGATACGGAAACGCAGCTGCTCCCCATAGGATCCGCCCGCATATTTTTGCGGCCCATTGCCCCATTCCAAAAAGAACATCGCGTTTGCCTCCGGCTCATACGGCGGCAGCGGGTGCTTCGCGAGCTTCTCAGCGCGCGCCAAGGCATCAGCCGGATCGCCCTGCAGCTTCGCGGAGGTCAGGCCGTCCAGATAGTCGAGCAGCACGTAATCGCTCTGGTAGTTCTCCGATTCGGCCACGCTGTCGATTAGCTGGGCCGAACGAAAGCACGCCCGGGCATTGTCGAGCTCGCCATCGCGCCAGTACAGCAGGCCCCGGTAGTAATAGGCCATCACCCGTTCGTAAGGTTCACCGATGAAGGTCTTGCCCCGTTCCGGCGAAAAATAGCCGCGGGCTTTCCGAGCCGCCTCATCGTTCGCCAGAATCCCGCCGATGCGGCTGATGGCATCATCAAGCTTCACCTTGGCTTCGGTCGGATTGCCAACGCGCAATGCCGACGCGGCGACCCGGTAATCCCACATCACCCGGTCTTGCAGCGGCGAAGCGGCGATTTGGGCGTTCCCATCTATGATCGGATCGCCCGTGTAAACGATCTGTGGGCGCACCGGTTCGGTGGCACAGCCCGCCAGCATTAATCCCACCGCGAGAGCAACGGCCGACTTGGCTCGGCAACCGGAGCGTAAGACGCCTTGGCGGCCAAACCTCGACGATGAGGATGGTTGGCTAAACATGGATTGGAACGCGCCGCGGCGGGGCGCGGAACGCCGTACGGCTTCAGCGATACGCCGCGTCCTCAAGACCCTGCTTTTTAACTTCGGCCGAATCTTCCCAAATGATGTCGCTCGTGCGGGCATCGATGAGTTGGAAACTATAGAGAACGTAATCACTGGTGCCTTGAGAAGTGCGGGTCGTCAGGCCCTGGAGTTTTCCGGTAAGGAAAAAATCCGCGCCGCGAAACTCGACCACGTTCGGGTCCGCCGACGCGGTTACCTGGCCGCTCTGTTTCAGCGCGCGCTCACGCTCCAGCACTTGCATCCGCTCACGGGCGAGAAACAGCACGCGGCCCGTCGCCTTGGAATTGAGCTGAATCCGGATGCGATCCGTGAAGAGATCTTTGTTGATCGGAAAACGCGTTTCGTTCTTCACCGGATCAATCACGATGCGCGGCGTCGCCTGGGCGCGGGTAATCTGCGGCACGGCGAGAATGCTGCGGGCCATCTTATCGGTCACGGCCACGAGATCCTGGGATTCCACACCCGTGCCCGCGACGAATCCGCGTTCATCCGGTTTCATCTCCGTGACCGGGACTCCCGAAGGATTCTGCACTCCTTGCGAAGCGGCGCACCCTCCGAGGAAAAGAGCCGCGGCAGCGACAGGAGTTAGAAGCAGGCAACGCGCGAGGGTTTTCATGAGCGGGAGGAAACAGGAGTGGCTTGCGGACGACATCAGTTACGGCCGAACAAGCCATTCGCCGACGTCATGGGCGCGGCGGAGGAATTGTAGTAATTATTGATGATCGTCACCTGCTGCGGGGGCTGCGTTACCACCGGAGCCGGCGTGGCGGGGGTCTGAATGTAGACCGGCACTTGTTCCACGACGGCTTGGCGATAGCGGACATTGTCCTCGGCAATCGCGCCGATGATGTACCCCAAGCCAGCGCCCCAAGCAGCACCGCGCCAGCCGTTGTGATGGAAGCCGCGGCTGTTGTTGCCAATGATCGCGCCACCGATCCCTCCCAGAATCACACCAGAGCCGCGGTAATCCGGCCGCGAGTAATAGTAGCCGCCGCTAGAGGGATAACCACGGTAAGCCGGGCCGCTGCGATAACTCGGGCCGCCGCGATAACCAGGCCCATTGCGATAAACGTAAGTCCGCGGAGCGGCCACACCCGACCCGTACCACACGTCGCGACGGCTCGAATCGATCGCTGAACCGATGATCAAACCGGCGCCGGCGCCGATCGCGGCCCCGCGCCACGCGTTGTGGTGGAGGCTGCCGCTGTTGTTTCCAATAATCGCGCCAGCCAGGCCGCCGAGCAGAGCGCCATTCACGGTCGCAGGCCGGAAGACCTGCGCCTGAGCCGGGAGAAATGCCACAAGTGCAACCGCGAACGAGAGAAGAGTTTTCATGGTGGGGAAATGCGAGTTACTACGACACAACGAGGTCGGCAAGGTTTCACGAAACATGACGCCACCGATTGCCGGCGGTTGCAGCCCTTCTCCACCCACCGCCGATTACTTCGCCAGCACCTCGTGCGAACCCGTGACGACGACCGCGGGTTGCCGATGAGAGCGCATCCGCGTGGTGAACTTATCCATGTAGATGTAGATCACGGGGGTAATGTAGAGCGTCAGCAGCTGCGACACGACCAGACCGCCGACCACCGCGAGGCCCAAGGGGCGTCGCGACTCCGCCCCCGCTCCGAGACCAAACGCGATGGGGATCGCCCCCGCCAAAGCCGCAAAAGTGGTCATCATAATGGGACGAAACCGCACGACGCACGCCTCCAGGATCGCTCGCTCGGCGTTGAACTTGGCCCCCTGTTCCCGTTCCCGGGCGATCGCGAAGTCGATCATCATGATCGCGTTTTTCTTCACGATTCCGATGAGCAGGATCACTCCCACAAAACCCATGATGTTGAGTTCCTGTTTGAACGCCACGAGCGTGGCCAAAGCACCAAAACTCGCGGCAGGCAGCCCCGAGAGAATCGTGAGCGGATGAATGAAATCCTCATACAGCACGCCGAGCACGATGTAGATCACGAGCACCGCAGTCACGAGGAGCAGCCCCATGCCTTTCAGCGACGAAGTGAACGCCTGCGCTGAACCCACAAAACTATAACTCACGGTCGGCGGAAGTTCCTTCCCAGCGAGCGCCTGAATCGCGGCGGTGGCGTCTCCGAGGGAAACCCCCGGCTTGAGATTGAACGAAAGCGTCACCGCCGGAAGCTGCCCGAGATGGGCGATCGCCAGCGGACCAACGTCGCGCCGCAACTCCGCGACCGCATCGAGAGGAATCAGTTTCCCGCTTCGCGACCGCACGTAAATCGTGGCCAGCGCACCTTCATCCCGCTGAAACTCCGGCGCCACTTCCATGATCACGTAATATTGATTCGTCGGCGTGTAGATCGTGGAAACCTGCCTCGTTCCGAATGCGCTGTAGAGCGCGTCCTCGATCTGGTGCGGCGTGATTCCAAGTGTCCCGGCCCGATCGCGGTTGATGTCCACACGCAGCTGCGGACTCGTGATCTGGAGGTCGGAATTCACGTCAACCAGCTGCGGCAACGCCCGCATCTTTTTCTCCATTTCACCCGCCGTCCCGTAGAGTTCCTTCAGATCACTCCCGATCAGTGAAACTTGATAAAGCGCCTTCGTCACCTGACCGCCGATCCGAATGCTCGGCTGGATCTGCGGGTAGGCTTTGAGGCCCGGGATCGTCGCAAGCTTCGCTCGAAGATCGCCGATGATCACGTTAACCGGCGGACGTGCCTTGCGCGGTTTCAACCGGATGAAAAAACGGCCTTGATTCGCCGTGGCGTTCGATCCACCGGCTCCCAGCGCCGACATGAACGCATCAACGTAAGGCTGCTTCGCGATGACCGCCGCCGCCGCCTGCTGGTGCCGCACCATCTCCTCGAACGACACGTCCTGCGCGCCTTCGGTAAACGTGAGCACGAAGCCCGTGTCGTCGGTCGGGATAAATCCAAGCGGCAGCTTCTTCGCGCACACCACGGTCAGCACGGCCATCGCCAACGCCACGAGGACAACCAGCAACCGGAACCGCATCGCACCGCGCAACGTGCGTTCGTAGAGCCGGACCATCCCGTCAAACACCCCTTCGCTCCAACGATAAAGTTTCCCGTGAGCCGCTGCCCCGTGTCCCGTCAGCGGTTTCAAGAAACGGCTGCACAACATCGGGGTAAGCGTCAGCGAAACGACGCCAGAAACCAGAATGGCGGCCGTAATGGTCACCGCGAACTCGTGCAGCAAACGCCCGAGAATCCCACCCATGAACATCAGCGGAATAAACACCGCGACCAGAGAAAGCGTCATCGAGAGAATCGTAAATCCGATCTCCTTCGAGCCCTTGAGCGCCGCCTCGCGGACGCTCATGCCCCCTTCGATGTGACGCACGATGTTCTCGAGCATCACAATCGCGTCGTCGACGACGAAGCCCACCGACAGCGTCAGGGCCAGGAGGGAAAGATTGTCCAGCGAGTAGCCGGAAAAATACATCACGATGAACGTGCCCAGCAGCGCCATGGGGATGGCCACACTCGGAATAATCGTCGCCGAGAGGGATCGCAGAAAAATAAAAATCACCAGCACCACCAGCCCGATGGAAAGCAGCAGCGTGAACTGCACATCGTGCACGGACTCCCGCACCGCCTCGGAGTTGTCGCGGAGAATCCCGAGCTTCACCGACTCGGGAAGTTGTTTTTGAAAGAGCGGCAGCAGCGCACGGACGCGTTGCACGACTTCGACCGTATTCACCCCCGGCTGCTTCTGCACCGCCAGGATGATCGCGCGCTCGGGCACCAGGGTGTCGCCTTCCCGCGTACCGAACCAGCTCGCCACCCGCGTGTCCTGCACGCTGTCGATCACGTCGGCGAGCTCGAGTAGCCGGACAGGTGCACCGTTGCGATAGGTCACCACGATTTTGCGAAAATCTTCGACGCTCGTGAGCTGGCCGTTCGCCAGGATTTGCAGCGACTGGCGGTTGCCGTCGAGGATTCCGGTCGGGAGATTGACGTTATGTGACGACAACGCGGTCCTCACTTCGTCCAAGGTAATCCCGCGACTCGCGAGCAAACGCGGATCGAGCCGGACGCGAAGGGCGTATTTTTGCGTGCCGAACACCTGGACCTGGGAAATGCCGTCCAGACTGGAGATGCGCTGCGCCATCATCACCTGCGCGTATTCATCCACCATCGACAGAGGGAGCGTCGGCGAACTCAGCGTTAAGTACATCACGGGCTGGTCCGCCGGATTGGTTTTCCGCAACGAAGGCGGCGTCGGCATATCGGTCGGCAACCGCCGTTGCACCGCCGCAATCGCCGCCTGCACGTCCTGCGCCGCCGCGTCGATACTGCGTTCAAGGGTGAACTGCAGCGTGATCTGCGTGCTCCCCGTGCCGCTCGTCGACGTCATGGAGTCGACGCCCGCGATCGTGGAAAACTGTTGCTCCAAAGGCGTCGCGACCGAGCTCGCCATGGTTTCTGGCGTCGCTCCCGGCAGCAAAGCCGTCACGACCACGGTCGGGAACTCGACATTCGGCAGATCGCTGACCGGGAGAAGCCGGTAGGCCATGGCGCCAAACACGCACAGCGCCGCCGTCAGCAGCGTCGTCATCACCGGCCGGCGAATACAAAGTTCGGGAAGGTTCATGGCCGAGCGTTACGATTTCTTGGGCGGTTCCGGGTCGGTCCCGGCAGCCACCGGTGCGCCGGAGAGCTGCCGCGGTTCCGCCCTGGCCCCGGGAAGCAGGCGCAACTGACCATCAGTGACCACGGTCTCCCCGGGTTTTACTCCCGACGCGAGCAGGGTGTTGTCGCCCGAGGTCCGGATCACTTTCACGTTTCTGAATTCCACCGTCTGATCGTCTTTCAAAACATAAACCGAGTTGCCGCTCTGACTGCGTTGAATCGCGGTGGAAGGAACCACGATCGCGCCGCGGTCGATCCCGATCTCGGTCACCACATTCATAAACCGGCCCGGCCACAACGCGCCGTCTTCGTTGGCGAACACGGCTTTCAGGGTGATCATGCCGGTGCTCGCATCCACTGAGTTGTCGACAAACTCGAGCCGGCCGTCGTCCCGCGTGAGGCCCGAGCTCCTTTCTTTAACCTGCACTTTCGCCGCCTTCGTCGCGATCGCCGCTCGGATTTCGTCCAGCGAACCCTCCGGAACACCATAGGCGAGGGCGATCGGCGAAAGCTGGTTGATGGTGATGATGGTAAAATTGTTGTCGTTCGCCTTCACGAGTGAGCCCTCATGGAGGGCGAGCTGTCCGGTGCGACCGGCGAAGGGCGCGCGGATTTCGGTGTATCCCAACTGTAACTCGGCGTTACTGACGGCCGCTTCCTTCGCCTGCGCCTGGGCCCGGGTGGTGTCGGCTTTGGTGGCGAGCTGCGCAAATTGCTCCTTCGAAATCGCGTCCTGCTGATCGAGGCGCTTGTATCGCTCCGTATCCGCGATGGCCTTGTCAGCTTCAGCCCGCAGGTTCGCAAAATCCGCCCGGGCGATCCGCAGTGAATTTTCAAACGGCCGGCGGTCCAGCGAAACGAGGAGATCGCCCGCTTTCACGTCGTCACCTTCGCGGAAATGGATTTTGGCAATCACGCCGTCGACCTGGGACTTGATGGCCACGGTGCGCTGCGTCTGGACCACCCCGATCGATTCCACCCGCCGCGGTACGTCCTGTTGCACGGCGACGGCGACCTGAACCGGGACGGCGGAAGGCGCGGCTCCGGCGGGAAGCATTGCGGCGTTGGTCCGCCGCTCACACCCCGTGGTGAAAAGAAAAACGATCAGTGGCAGGGCCAAATACCAGCGTTCAGGGGACCTCTGTATTATTTTCATTATCCAAGTAAGTGCCGCGTACGCGCGAGTCATCGAAAAGGAACGACGTCATCCGGGGAAATCGGCAGTTTTTTCCCGACGAAAAGAGACTCGATAGGCACGCCCCCGCAGTGACGCAAGCGCGCCGCGAAAGTTGCCCGAGCTTGCACGAAGAGAATCCCGCTACGAGTTTCGTCACGATGAGCGGCCCCCTCATTCTCGCCCTCGATCAGGGCACCACCTCCTCTCGTGCCATCGTTTTTGATCGGCGCGGCCGATCGCGCGGCGTCGCTCAGCAGGAATTCACGCAATATTTCCCCCGCCCTGGCTGGGTCGAACATGACCCGCTGGACCTCTGGGAAAGCACGCGGCGGACGGCACTCGCGGCCATGGCGAAAGCAAAGGTCACCGGGGCCGACATCGCGGCGATCGGACTCACGAACCAGCGTGAGACCACGCTTCTCTGGGAGCGCAGCACGGGGATTCCCCTCGCGCGGGCGATCGTGTGGCAGGACCGACGCACGGCCGGCTTATGCGCGCGGCTGAAGACCCGCGGACTGGAGCCGCTGTTCCGGCGCAGGACCGGTCTCCTGCTCGATCCCTACTTCAGCGGCACGAAACTCGCGTGGTTGCTCGATAACATTCCGGGAGCCCGAGCGCGCGCGGCGCGGGGAGAACTCGCTTTTGGCACCGTCGACACCTGGCTGCTCTGGAAACTCACGGGGGGAAAAGTGCATGCGACCGACGTCTCGAATGCCTCGCGCACCTTGTTGCTCAATCTTCGCACGGGGACGTGGGATGAGGAATTGTTGCGCGTCCTGCGGATTCCGCGGGCGGTTCTCCCGGTCGTGAGAGCGAGCAGCGAAGTGTACGGAGAAGTGCAAAGTATTTCGGCGCTTCGTGGTGTGCCAATCAGCGGAGTGGCCGGCGACCAGCAGGCTGCGCTCTTCGGACAGGCGTGTTTCCGGCCCGGACTGGCAAAAAACACTTATGGGACCGGATGCTTTCTTCTCCTCCACACCGGGAAGAAACCCGTTGTCTCGAAACATCACCTTCTCACGACGATCGCCTGGCGGCTGGGCGCAAAAGGTCCGCTGGAGTATGCGCTGGAGGGAAGTGTCTTCATCGGAGGCGCCGTCGTGCAATGGTTGCGCGATGGCCTCGGCTTCATCGCAGCCTCGAGCGAAGTGGAGGGACTCGCCCGGCAGGTGCCGGACAACGGTGGGGTTTATCTGGTACCCGCCTTCACCGGCCTCGGTGCTCCGCATTGGGACGCCGCCGCTCGGGGCGCGATTGTGGGTCTGACCCGCGGGACCACGGCAGCGCACATCGCGCGTGCCGCGCTGGAGAGCATCGCTTACCAAAGCGCCGATCTCCTGCGTGCGATGGAAGCGGATGCGAAATTGAAACTTCGCGAGCTGCGCGTGGATGGCGGCGCCACCGTTAATGACGCGCTGATGCAGTTTCAGAGCGACCTGCTCGGAGTTGCCGTCATCCGTCCCCGAACAACGGAGACGACGGCCCTTGGAGCGGCGTACCTCGCAGGGCTGGCCGTCGGCTACTGGAAAGACCAGGCGGAAATCGCCGCCTTGTGGTCGAAGGAAAAAACTTTCCGCCCGAAAAAAAACCGGCGCGCCCTGAAACAGCTGCAACACGACTGGAGTCGCGCGGTGGAACGAGCCAAGGCTTGGGCGACGTGACACGAACGCCCACGAACATTTTCGATGAAGGGCGCAGCAGCCCAACCGATGGTGCGTGAAGTCGGCGAGGCCTGCGCCGCGACCATTCCCGGATTGTCTCCGCCGAGAAAGCATGCAGAACCGCCGGATGCGCTCCTTCGTTCGTTCCGCTTCCGTTGCCCTGGCAATAACGATGGCTCTGTGCCCGCTGTTGGCGCAAACCCCGTCACCCGCCGCACCGGCGGAAAAGTCTGCCTCCGACGCCGAGAGCAAGCTCGCGGTGGTGCTCCGCAGTTACGCGCTGCTGGACGCGGAGGCCGATCGGCTAAAGTCGGCGAACGCCAGGCTCATCGGGGAAAAAGCAGCGTTGGAAGCGAAGCTCGCAGAAGTCCAGGCAGCCGTACCGCTCGCGTCCCAGGTGTCCGGATTGCGCGATCAACTGCGGCAGACGCAGGCGCAAATGGCGGCTTACGCGGAAGAAAACCTGCAGCTTCGAAACAAAGTCGCCCTTGGCTCTGCCGATTCGAACCGCGTCACTCCCCACCAGCCGGCACCGCTGGCAGCACCCGTGGTCGCGCCGGACCCGACGACAGGACCGACGGCCGCGGCCCCGGCGTCGCGCACACATGTCGTCGTCGCCGGAGACACGCTCGCGAAGATCTCGCAGGCTTACTACGGCACACCGAATCGTTGGTCGGAAATTCGTGAGGCGAACCAGCTTCGCGACGAGAAGAGCCTGGTGATCGGCCGCACGATTATCGTGCCGTAGATCGCACGCCCCCGGGATTCCCGTTCGGGCGGCGCGAGGCGTTCAAAAAGCGCCGATAATCAAGGCGAGTGCCGCCAGCGGAGCGATGATCATCATCGCCGCCGTGCGGGCGGAAAGCCCGTCCGCGAACACCGCATCAGGCAGCGCATAGATGATCGGCAATCCGATAAACGCCACATTACCGCGAAAGCTACCCTGCACGAACGTCCCAACCGAACTCCCTGGCACGCGCATCAGCCAGGCGACCAGATAAGCCATGACGATCGCGCCACCCGTCGCAGCGAGCATGGTTCCCAGCATCACCTTCGCCCCTTCGGCCTGATGGAAAGAGTCTGCCACCTGTGAGAACAAGAGGACCGACTCTCCCCTGATTTTAGGTGGAGCTCATGCTTGCCAGCAGTTGTCGGCCGCGGCTCTATGCTCCCCGCATGTCTACCCCTCTTTCGCAGTTCACGGGTGTCACGGTAATGACAAAGGCCAACATCTATTTTAACGGTGATGTCGTGAGTCACACGATCCGCTTTCCGAATGACGAAAAAAAAACCTTGGGGCTAATCCGCCCAGGGGCCTTCCACTTCAACACGGACGCGCCCGAGCGAATGGAGATCGTCGCCGGGACGTGCCGCGTGATGCTGGACGGCCAGACGAGCGCCGCTGAATACACGGCCGGCGGGGCGTTCGACGTACCGGGGAAAAGTGGTTTCGGCATCGAGGTACGTTCCGGCCTGTGCGAATACGTTTGTTCTTTCCTCGCTCCTTAAGGCACCGCCTGAAGAAGAGCGCTCTCCCTCTCTACTTGAGCATGCGTTTTCTGCGATTCACTGCGTTGCTGGGATGTCTCAGCTTGTGGCTGATCGGCTCAAGCCGTGGTGGCGAGACTTCGCTGGGCGACGGCATGTTCGCAGAATTCACGACGCCGCGCGGGATTCTCACGTGTGAATTATTTTTTGAAAAAGCGCGCCTCACCGTGACGAGTTTCGTCGGCTTGGCCGAAGGAACTCTCGGCCCGGCCCCCAGGAAGCCCTATTTCGATGGGCTGACTTTTCATCGCGTCGCCGCCGGCTTTGTCGTGCAAGGGGGCGATCCTCTGGGAACCGGTGAGGGTGGTCCCGGATACGTTTTCCCGGACGAGTTCGTGCCCGGTCTCCGGCACGACGCTCCTGGCATTCTCTCGATGGCGAACAGCGGACCGGACACGAATGGATCCCAGTTTTTCTTCACGTTTAACCCCGTTAATCGTCTCAACTATTTACACAGTGTTTTTGGAAGGATCGTGAGGGGAATCGAAGTATTACCTCAGATCAAAGCGGGTGACACGATGACTGTGAAAATCATCCGGCGCGGGCCAGCTGCAGAAAAATTCCGTGCCGACGACGCTGCGCTCGCGACCTTGGTTGCGGCTACGCCACGGGCAACTCCCGCGGCATTCGACGATGTGTCGAGTCTGCTGCAAACGGAACCCCCGCGGGCCAAAGCCCTGGATGTCAAATTGAAGAATTTTACCCGTTTCAGCGGCGTAGACCTCTACGCCAGACTGTACGAGAAATTCGAACCGAGTACGCCGGGTGAAAGTTTGGCCCAGTTTGTCCAAACCCTGGGAGACTCGCTACCGCTCAAAGCCAATGGGGTGCTGGTGGTATGGTTTGCCGCTGAGGATCGGTGGCACGTAATCGCGCCCGGGCGCACTTTAAAGCTACCTTCCATCCAAGTCTGGCCCGCGCTCGCCCCGGCCTCCGCCGCCTCCCCTGAATTGGCGGCTTTAGATAAAAAACGTCGCTTATTGGCGGCTTTGAATGAAGTAATCGACGGCCTGATCTTCCAATTGGAGGAGAAAGTTGCTCCTCAAGCTCCGACTTCCTCCGCTCCAAAGCTTTAACTTTCTCAGTCCCGCCTCCCCCGGGATTGTATTTCGTAACAAAATCTAAAAACCCTTCGGTTTGGCAGCGATGCCAATTATTGGCGCGCCTTTCCCCACAGAACTGTCCACCCTCCGCCAACTGTGAATCAGCCTGCTCACAATTCTCCTCGAAAACCGAAAGCGGCTTTCACGTTGGTTGAAATCATGATCGCGGTTGTGATCATCGGTTTGCTCGCCTCGATCGCGATGCCCGCCTTTAAAAAGATTCGCGACAGCAGCCAAGACAAGGCCGTGCTGAACAATGCCCGCCAGCTCGCAGGAGCAGCTGACCAATACATGATGGAAACGGGAAAATCGTCGGTGCTTGTCACGGCCTTGATCGGCGCCACTTCGTATATCAAGAGTCTCGACACGATTGCCGGGGAAACCTACCCCACCGCAATCACGCAAGGCCAGGCCATCACCGTCTCCGGGGTAGCTGGCCAACGTACGATCACCTACACGCCGTAGAGCGAATTTGTCGGTGGAGCGGGCGACGCCGCGTCAAGAGCGCTTCGGTTTCCGTGAGG
>JBDSSU010000565.1:0-8831 GCA_039928635.1 Opitutaceae bacterium
TTTTATCCTGGATGAAACGGAAGCGCTGGCCGACCGCGGGCGAGTCGGGCCAGTATTTGGTCGCGAACTCGCGCGTCACCACGGTGGCTTCCCTGCCGGTTTCGCCGTCGGCTTCGTTGAAACCGCGACCGTTGAGAATCGATTGTCCGATGGCGGCGAGATAGCCGGGCGATTGCACGATCAGCTGGACGCGCGGGAGCTGCTCGGGGTTTTCGTTGGGGCGGCCCTCGATCTCGATGGCGCGATTGTTCGACCCCAGGCCCGGGAAGCTCGAAGTCACCGCTGCGTGAGTGACACCCGGCACGACGGCGAGCTGCGGCAGCAGCCGATCCCAAAACTCACGGCGAACGGCCGGCAGCTCATAGCGTTCGCTCTTGCCTTCGGGCAACTGGATGCGGACGGTGAAAATATTCTCCGCGCGGACGAAGGGATTGATCGCCTGGGCCGCGAAGAAACTCCGCATCGTGACGCCCGCGCTCGCGAGCAGCACGACGGTGAGAGCGAACTGGAGCACGACCAGCGTAGCCGTGAGCTTGCCGCCGCGCTGGCTGCCGCCGGAGGGGGTGCCGTCCTTCAGCACCGTGTTGAGATCGACGCGCGAGGCGTGCAGAGCCGGCACCAGGCCGAACACGATTCCGCTCAGCACGGAGAGCGCGGCGAAATAGAGGAACGCCACGTAATCCATCTCGAACAAGATCCAGTAGGGCTTGCCGACGTCGCGGGTTGCGAGATCGAAGACGTGCACGCCGCCCATAGAGAGGCCCAGGCCAAGCAATCCACCGAGGCAGCTCAGCAGCACGCTCTCCACCAGCAGCAGGCGGATGAGCTGCCAGCGCGTCGCACCCAGCGCGGCGCGCATGGAAATTTCGCGCGCGCGAGAGATGGCGCGGCTGAGCATCATGTTGGCGACGTTGGCGCATGCGATGAGCAGCACGAAGCCCACCGCGCCGAGCATGAGCAGAAAAACCGTGCGAATCTGCCCTCCGTTGTAAGTGTCGTGAAACGTGCGCACGATCGCGCCGAATTCCTTGTTGGTGTCGGGGTAAGCCGTTGCGTTCTGCTGCGCGATCACGGCGACGTCCGCCGTGGCCTGCTCGACGGAGACGCCGGTTTTCCTCAGGCCGAAGACCTGTAGCGCGCGGTTGGAACGTTTTTCGAACTCTTCCGTCGGCACGAGCGGGATCCAGACGTCCTCGTTCTGGGGGAATTTAAAGCCGGCGGGCATGACGCCGATGATCGTGGCCGGCTGGCCATTGAGCCGCAGCGGACGACCGATGACGTCGGGCGCGCCGCCATAGCGATTTTTCCAAACACTGTGGCCGATGAGGACGACGAGCGCGGCGCCGGGCCGATCGTTTTCGGCGGTGAAGCCACGGCCGAGGATCGGCGGAATCTTCAACATCCCGAACAGGCCCGAGGTGATCCGCCCCATCCGGAAGCGTTCGGGCGGATTGGCCTGCTCGCTGAGGACAGCCTGGCCACCGGTGAAGGCTTCGAGGCCGTCGAAGGAATGACTTTGCGCTTTGAACGACTGGAAATCCGACAGGGAAACGCCGGAAAAATTGTCGAGTCGCTTGAGATTCTGGTGGGAAACGGTCACCAGCCGTTCGCCGCCGGGGAGGGCCACGGGCTTGAAGAGCGCGGCGTTCACCAGCGTGAAAACCGTCGTGTTGATCCCGATGCCGAGGGCGAGGGTGACGATGATCGCCGCGGAAAACCACCGGTGCGTGGCGATCATGCGGAGGGCGAAGCGGAGGTCGTTTTTCATTTTGAGATAACTGGCGACGGGAAACGATTTCGTCGGGGCACGGCAAATCGCGACGAGCGGCGTCGCGGAAGTACCCGCCAAACGGGCCTGGAGTTTCAGAATTCTGCGCGGATGGAATCGTCGAACCTGCAACCGGCGTTGAAGCCCAAGAGCGATTCCGGTTCGACTGCGTCGCTTAGCTCCCCGCCCGCCGGACCAGGCGCGTCGATCCCATGATCGCGCTGCGGGCGGAGAGATTCCGAAAGTAGCGAGCAACGAGTAGTGAGTAATGGGTAGTAAGCAGTGAGCATCGGAACCATCAAACCCACCAGCCGCCACCTACGCCTCCTCGTTCCCCAAAAAACATGCCATTTCAGCGCCGGTCGCTGTCGGATGGTTTCGCCTTTGCGCCGCTCTCACAACCTAGTGTCCTCGATTCGCTGGGAACGGCACGGCCGGTGTCGCGGTGGGCGTGGATTCGGCGGCGGAGAGTAACGTTGGGTTAGCGAGGGCCAACGAGAGGACGAGTCCGAGAAAACAGACGCGCCAGGGCGAGGGGAGGGAGCAAGGTTTCATCGAGGGATGGTTTGATCGCGGGGGAAATGGGATGCACCAACCGGGTGAGAGGTGTCTGTACTTCGTAATCTTTTCCGGTTGTTCCGGCCGACATCCGATCCAAGCGGACGGCCTTCGCCATTTATTTTCGCGGCGCGCCGAAAGTGTCCTTTGCCGCGATACTGAGCCATGGGAGAGCCGCCACCATTCCGGCCCGTGTCGATCCCATGACCGCGCTGCGCTCGGAGTGAAGATCCCACGACTTTTCGTTGCGGCCGCGTAACTTTTCTCTCTCCCCCGGGTTATCGGTGCATCCCGTCTTTTTCATCCTGACTTCCGACGATGAATTTCACCCACGCATCCCAGTCCGGCGAATTAGGGCGCCCGCGCTGGTTCGGTGAAATTCTTCGGGACCTCCGCCGCAGTGGACGGATGTTGATCAATCAACCTGGCTTTACCGTTACTGCTCTCGCCACGCTCGCTCTTTGCATTGGCGCGAACGTCGCGATCTTTGCCGTGGTCGATGCGGTTCTCGTGCGGCCGTTGCCGTTTCCCGAATCCCAGCGGCTCGTCTCGGTGTTCAATTCCTATCCGCGCGCCGGGGTCGAGCGCTCGAGCAGCTCGGTTTCGAATTACTATGACCGGCGTGGTGCGATCGAGGCCTTCTCAGCGGTTGCCGTGTATCAGTACGACAGCGTGATCGTCAGTGATGCCGGTGCGCCCAAGCGCGTCCCGATCGCGCGCGTGTCACCGGAATTTTTTGCGACGCTCGGGGTGCCTTTCGCGATGGGAAAGACTTTTACCGATGGCGAGCTGGCTTACGGGCCCGACGAGGTCGCCGTGTTGACGGATGCGTTCTGGCGTTCGCAGTTCAACTCCGATCCCAACATCCTCGGCAAAAAATTCTTCAACAACGGGCTCTCGATCACGGTGATTGGCGTCCTGCCGCGGGATTTCCGCTTTCTCTCGAGTCGCGCGCAATTTTTTCGGCCCGCCTCACATGCCCCGGAACAGCGCCGGCCGGACAATCGCCACAGTAATAATTGGCAGATGATCGCGCGCCTCGCGCCGCGAGCGACGCTCGCCGTGGCCCAGGCGCAGATCGACGCCTTCAACGCCCACCAACTCACCGACGATCCGCTCGCCGAGCGGGTCAAGGGTGCGGGCTATCGCACCACCGTACAGCCGCTGCACGCCGATCACGTGCGAACGGTGAAACCCATGCTCGTGCTCCTCCAATGCGGAGTCCTGGCCCTTCTACTCATCGGCGCCGTCAATCTCGCGAATCTCCTCCTCATCCGCGCGAGCGGTCGCGCCAAGGAATTCGCGGTTCGGCAAGCGCTCGGCGCCGGCCGTTGGCGGATCGCGCAAGAGGTGGCGGTCGAGTCGACGTTGCTCGCGTTTGTCGGCGGAGTTCTCGGACTGGGACTGGGCGCTGTGGGGATTCGGCTGCTCGCTGCGCTTGGCACCGATCAAATTCCACTCGGCGCGACCATTCTGTTCGACGGGCGGGTTGCGGTCAGCTCGCTCGTGGGAACTCTCCTGGTCGGTGCACTGCTCGCGCTCCCGGTGATTTGGTTCAACCTCCACGCCAAGCTCGCGCCGACCCTGCAAATCGAGACGCGGGGCGGTACCTCCAGCGCTGCGGCCCATCGCGTTCGCCATGGATTCATCATCGTCCAGGTGGCGTTGGCCTTCGTTCTCCTCTCCAGCGCCGGTTTGCTCGGCGCCAGTTTGAAGCGCGTGCTGGAAACGCCGGCCGGATTCAACGCGGAGGGGCTGCTCACGGGGCAGCTCTCGTTGCCCTGGAAGAACTACAAGGACGATGCTTCGCGCTTGGCCTTCGTGGAGAGACTGCTGCCCGCGATCCGTTCGCTGCCCGGGGTCTCGCAGGTCGCGATTAGCAGCGGTCTGCCGTTTTCCGGGAGCATCAACGACAGTGCCGTCACCGTGGAAGGTCGGGTGGTCGACGCCGAGACCGCGGTCCGCGCCCATTATCTGTCAGCCGCCACGGGCGAATATTGGAAGGCGATGGGCATTCCGCTCCTGCGGGGCCGGTTCCTCGAGGAGGCGGACAATCAACGCGCGGAGCTCGTTTGTGTCGTCGATCAGGCGTTCGCCGATCGGTACTGGCCCGGCCAGGACGCCATCGGAAAACGAATCGCCCGAAACATCATCTTCAAAGAAGAGCAGGCGACGACCGGGGTTGGAGTCGTCGCGAGCGTGAAACAAAAGGAGCTCGCCGAAACGGCGGGCCATGGCGCGATCTATTTTCCCTATGCGAAGTTCAACGCGAACTCGTTTGCCTTGATCATCCGTACCGCCGTGGCACCCGCGTCACTCGCTGAAACGGTCCGAAAAGCGATTCTCCAGCTCGATCCGGAATTGCCGATCGACGACGTGCGGCCGATGCAGGCGCGCATCGATGAGAGTCTGACGACGCGGCGTTCGCCTGCGATTCTCGCGGGGATCTTTGCCGCCGTGGCGCTTTTGCTCGCGGCGATCGGCACGTATGGCGTGCTCGCTTACGCGGTCAATCAACGCCGTCGCGAGATCGGCGTGCGGATGGCTCTGGGTGCCTTGCCGCAACAAATACTCGTTCAATTTCTCCGCCTGGGCGCGACGCTGCTTCTCGTTGGGGTCGCGCTCGGGGCATTAGGGGCCTGGGGCGCCGGGCACGTCATGGAAAGCGTGCTGTTTCAAGTGGGTTCAGCCCGGGCGGAGATTCATTCCCTGACCGCACTCGCGTTGGCGGTTGCGGTGTTGCTCGCGTCGTTGCTGCCGTCGCTCCGCGCCTCGCGCGTGTCACCGATGGAGGCGCTCCGGGCGGACTGAGCGTCTCACTTACTGACTCATTCATTCGCTACCCATGCTTTCAGACCTGCGTTTCGCTTTCCGCCAGCTGGTGAAAGCTCCCGGTTTCACGGTTTTCGATCGGATCTCTTCGGTGAACTCCTGCACCTCCGTCCCGTCGCCGTCACGCTGAGATGGGCCGCTTCGTCTTTGGCAGAGCAGGCACTCCGCCATCACCGCTCCGCGGAATGATCGACGGGATCGCCGGACGCCCCGGCGAGCAACGATCGTCGGGACGAAAACGCGATCAACTGAAGTCTTCCCTTGACTATCTAGGGAGCGGATCTTTTTCCTTTCCCTAGATAAGCTCTGGGAGACAACAAAATTATGGCCAAAATCGAACTCATTCCCGGCACGCTCGACATGCTGGTGCTACGCGTTCTGAACGGCGGCTCCACTCACGGGTGGGGCATTGCCCAGCGCATCGACGTCCTGTCGAGCGAAGTGTTGAAGGTGGAGGAGGGCTCGCTCTATCCGGCGCTCTACCGGATGGAGCAGAAAGGGTGGCTGGAGTCGGAGTGGGGCCAGTCGGAAAACAACCGCCGGGCGAAGTTCTACACGTTGACCAAGGCGGGCCGGAAGCAGCTCGATGCCGAGCAGAAAACTTGGGCGCAGCTCGTGTTGGCGATAGGACAGGTGATGCGCCCGACCTGAGCTTCCCGGAAGATTGGACCGGATGAAAACTTCAGGCCAGTTTACAGGAGGGAACGGAAAAAAGAGAGGCCGGGTTCAGAGCAAAAATGCTCCCTCCTCTGAGTGCTCTGTTTCCTCCGTTACCTCCTGTTCAAAAAAATCAGTCTCGTGAGCCTTCTGCGAAAAATCCGCGCACTGTTCCGCAAAGAAAAACTCGACGCCGAGATGGCCGAGGAGATGCGGCAACATCTGGAGCGACGCACGCAGGCCAACTTCGCCGCCGGCATGTCGCCCGACGAAGCGCGTTACGCGGCGCAGCGCAGTTTCGGAGGCGTCGATCAGCTCAAGGAAGTCGCGCGCGAGCAGCGCGGATGGCGGTGGTTCGAAGAACTTGCGCAGGATTTCCGTTATGCGGTCCGGCAGCTGCGGCGCAGCCCCGGTTTTTCCGCCACGGCGGTGCTCACCCTCGGCCTCGGAATCAGTCTGTTCACCGTGCAATCGTCGTTTATCTACGGGGCGCTACTCAAAGGTCTGCCGTTTGAAGGATCCAGGCGGATCCACGCGATCGGAAATTTGCGGGAAGACGGCAGCTGGACGTTCACCAGCATGCGGCAATTTGTCGAACTGAGGACGGCACAGACGGGCTTCGATGCTTTCGCCGCTTATCAACGCGACGGCGCAAATGTGAGCGGGGAGAATATCTTCGCGCGCCGATATGCTTCGGCGGCGGCAACGGCTGAGATGTTTTCGATGACGGGTGTGCCGCCTTTTCTGGGACGCACGCTGCAGCCGGAGGACAACCGTGACGGCGCGCCACGCGTGATGGTGCTGAGCTACACGACGTGGCAGGAAGATTTTAGCGGCGACGCTGCCGTCATCGGTCGAAGCGTACGCGTCAACAACGAGACGAGTACGATCATCGGCGTGATGCCAGCCGGATTCCATTTTCCGCTCGCGGAGGAGATGTGGACGAATTTGCGGGTGCCCTCGTCCGCTGGGCAGGCGGAGTGGTTCGAGATGGTTTCATTGGTTGGACGCTTGCGGCCCGGGGTGGGTTTGAATGCAGCGAAGGAGGAGCTGGCCGTTCTCCTGCGCCGGGTGGCGACGGACGCCGCACCCACCCAACGCGTCGGAGTGCGACCGACGGTTGTGCCTTATGTGGAGGAAATGATTGGTGCACCGTTCAGTCGGGTTTTATGGGCACTGGTGGGCCTTGTTGGACTGGTGCTGTTGCTCGCGTGCTTGAACGTCGCGAATCTGATCCACGCGCGCGCTCTGCGTCAGCAACACGAGCTGGCCATCCGCGCCGCTCTCGGTGCAGGTCGGCGCCGCATGATGCAGCCGATGCTTTGTCTCAGCACGTTGCTCGCGGGGCTGGGTTCGATGGCGGGCGTGTTGATGGCCACGTGGGCGGTCGCATGGCTGAATCCCTTTCTCGCCGGCTCCAAGATTCCTTACTGGGTGCATCTGGAAATCAACGGCTGGCTGCTGCTGGGCGTGGCTGCACTCACGTTTTTCGTTGGATTGTTCTCCGGGCTGTGGCCGGCGTTGCGTGCGCCGCGTCTGGCCGCGGGTTTGCGCGACGGAGGCGCGGGTGCGATTTCGGGCGGGGCGGGACGCGCGGGCAAAGTTTTCTCATTTCTCCAGATCGTGCTTTCCTCGGCGCTGCTCGTGGTCGCCGCCGTGTTGAGCCGCGGTGCGTATGATGCCGGGAAAAACAATTATCCCGGAGACAGTAGCCGCATGCTGATCGTCTCGTGCCCACCGGTGCCCGGTGGGCACGAGAGCCGGACGGTGCGTGAGGCGCGCTGGGCCGCGATGATGCGGGAGTTGTTCAAGCGCGTCTCGGCTCTGCCGGGAGTAAAACTCGCCGTCGTCACGGATCGCGAGCCGGCGGAACGCGGATTTCCCACGCCGATTGAGATCGCGGGAAAGCCGAAGCCGGCGGGGGGAAAAGATCCGCAGTATGCCTCCGAGTTGGTTTCACCGGAATATTTTGAGGTGTTCGGATTGCGCGCCCTTCGCGGCCGGCTCTTCACGCCTGCTGACGCGACCGGTGCGGAGCCGGTAGTCGTGATCAACGAAAGCGCGGCGAAGCACTTCCGGGCGGGCGAAGATCCGATTGGGGAGCTTCTGCGGATTGAAGAAAGAAACGGCCCCCCAGTTTGGCGCACCGTCGTCGGAGTGGTGCCGGACCTGCCGGTTCAGGGAGTGGAACAAGGGCAGGGCGAACCTGGAATCTACGTGCCGGTAGCTGTGGCCGAAACATTCCGTCTACACTTCCTCCTGCGCACGAGCGTAGACGCGAGGACGTTGGTCACACCGGTGCGGAAAATTTTGCGTGAACTGGCGCCGGACCAGTCGTTCAAGGCCTTGCGCACCCTGGAACAAAGCATCGATGAACGGCTGCGGATGATCCGGCTGCTGAGCGGATTTGCCTTGGTGTTCGGAGTGGCTGGCGGGCTGCTCGCGGCGGTCGGGACTTTTGGCGTGGTGGGATTTTTCGTCGAGCAGCGGCAGCGGGAATTCGGCGTGCGTCTCGCTCTGGGCGCGCGACCCGCGCAGATCGTGCGACTGGTGTTGCACCGTGGAATCGTGCAACTGGCGCTCGGCTTGGCGCTCGGTCTTTTTCTCGGGTGGGCGCTCAACACGCCCTTTGCCCGGCTCCCGATGCTGCGTGCGATCGCGCGCGCTGACGCCCCGATCTTCGTGACGGTCACCGCCGTGGTGGCGGCGAGTGTCCTGCTCGCCTGCTGGCTGCCGGCACGACGAGCGGCGCGGGTGGATCCCATGGTGGCGCTGCGGTGCGAGTGAACCGGAATGAGCTTACGCGATTTTGACGATGAACCTCTTGCGAAAACTCCGGGCGTTGTTCTGTAAAAAGAAACTCGAGACCAACATGGCTGAGGAGATGCGACTACATCTGGCGCGGCGCGCGGAAGCAAACGTGGCGGAAGGGATGTCGCCGGAAGAGGCGCGCTATGCGGCGCGCCGGCTATTCGGAGGAGTGGAGCAACTAAAGGAACAGTGTCGCGACGAACGC
>JBDSSU010000566.1:0-3832 GCA_039928635.1 Opitutaceae bacterium
CATCCTCGGGATCAGCAAACGGTCTGCCGACCGCGAATGGGCATTTGCCCGAGCTTGGTTGGGAAACGAGTTGCGCCGCATGCGCGGCGGGGATGCGTGACGGGCGCCGAGGGTGGACTTTGGGGAAATCTTCGAGGTCGCTTGACGGGCGCGGTTCCTGTTCCGTCCCTGGCTTAAGGAGGACGTTGGAAGGGGGCAAACGACTCGCCCGCAGTATCAGCGTTCTCGGTAAGAGCTCCGTTCGGCGGACAAGGCATCTCCAACAAACTCATTCACCCTCGGCGCATTTCGGCGTGGAATTGCGCATATAACTTCGATCGCTGCCCTCTCTGAATGAAACCCGAGGAAGTCATTTTCGCCGACGCGCTGGCCTTGCCGCCGCCGGTGCGCGACGCGTTCCTCGGGCACGCGTGTGGCGCCGACGCACCGTTGCGCAGGCGCGTCGAAAGTCTGCTGAGCGGATATGACCAGGAAGGCGCGTTGCTTGACCGTCTGCCAGTGCCGGAAGTGAATCTCGCCAACGAACCCGATCGCGCGGCGAACGACGGGGAGACAGGTACGCGAATCGGCCGTTACAAGTTGCTGCAACGACTGGGTGAGGGAGGCCACGGCACGGTGTTCGTCGCCGAGCAGGAAAAGCCCGTTCGGAGGCGCGTGGCGCTCAAGGTCGTCAAACTTGGGATGGATACGCGCGAAGTGATCGCGCGCTTCGAAGCCGAGCGGCAGGCGCTTGCACTGATGGATCATCCCCACATCGCCCGCGTCTTCGATGCGGGATCGACGGAGAATGGCCGACCGTTTTTCGTGATGGAACTCGTGCGCGGCGCCCCCATCACGCGGCATTGTGACGAGCATCAGCTCGATGCCGCGGAGCGCCTGCGGCTCTTCACCCAGGTCTGCTCCGCGGTACAGCACGCGCATCAGAAAGGCATCATCCACCGTGACCTGAAACCCTCAAACATTCTCGTCACGCTACACGACGGCGTCCCGGTGCCGAAGATCATCGATTTCGGAATCGCCAAGGCCATGCATGGCCGGCTCACCGAACGCACGCTTTACACTCGCTTCGAGCAGTTTGTCGGTACGCCGGCTTACATGAGTCCCGAGCAGCTGGAAATGAGCGGGCTGGATATGGATACCCGCAGCGATATCTACAGCCTGGGTGTGGTCCTTTACGAGCTGTTGACCGGGAATCCGCCTTTCGCACACCAGGAACTCATGCAGTCGGGGATCGAGGAAATGCGGCGCACGATTCGCGAAAAGGAGCCGCTGCGTCCGTCGACGCGCGTGAGCACGCTCGAAGCGTCCGCCGGCAAGACCGTGGCGCTGCAACGGAGCACCGATCTGCCGAAGCTGCACTCGTGGCTCCGTGGCGACATCGACTGGATCGTCATGCGCTGCCTGGAGAAGGATCGCACGCGCCGCTATGAAACCGCGAACGCCCTCGCGGCCGACCTGTTGCACTATCTCCGCGACGAGCCGGTGGCGGCCCGTCCGCCGAGCACCGCCTACGTGCTCCGCAAGTTCGTCCGCCGGCACAAGGTCGGTTTTTTCGCGACCACGGCCACCGCGGCTGCGCTTGTCGCCGGCTTGATCGCTTCGTCCGTGCTGCTCCAACGTGAACCGCGGACGCGCGCCCGCGCCGTCATCGCGGAGCAGACCGCCATCGAGCTTGGGCAGCGGGCCGATCAGGCGCGTGCCGAGGAGCTGAAGCGCGCCGCACGCACTTCGCTCCTGTTGGCCGATCGCAATTTCGCGGACGGTCGCGTCTCCGACGGTCTGGCCTGGCTCGTCTACGCCGCGAGGAAGGACCCCCTGAATCCAATCCTCGCGCCGCGGATCGCGTCCCTGCTCGCCTCGCACAATTTCATTCTGGCAGAGGGCGAGCCGTTCGAGTGCCGCTCTCGCGTGGTTGCGATCCGTTATTCCCTGGATGGACGAACTTACATGGCCGGAACGGAGGACGGAACGACGCGCGTCTTCGATAGCGCGACGGGGAAAATCGTCCGCGAGGTTCGCCTCGAGAAATCCATTTGCTGGATCACGGGCGCGATGTTCGCCCGCGCCAACGATGGCGTATTCGGCACGCGGTTTCCGGACAACGAGGTGAGGGTCTTCGATGCGGTGAGCGGCCAGCAGCTTGGAGCGTCGATCCAATTGGATTCCTCGGTCACGCCCGTTGCCGATACCATTGGACTCAGCCCGGACGGTCGCTGGATTTACGCGTATGCGCCCGGGACCGGCAGGTTCTGGCTTTGGAATGCTCGAACCGGCGAAGAGCGAATCGCCGCGTCACTTGGGCGCCGGAGCAATTTCGATTTTGACTTCAGCCCCGACGGGCGGCTGCTCAGCGTCGCGGGTGGCAACGAAGTGCGGTTGTGGTCGCTGCCTGACTGTGCTCCGGCGATCGGGCCGATCCAGGTGGACCGCGCCCCCGAACGAAGGGACGCGTGGTTGTTTGCGCGTTTCACACCCGACGGCCGGAGCCTGGCGATTATCGATCCCCATGCTGGCATCCAATTGTGCGATCCGGCCACGGGCGCTTTGCGCGGCCCGCGCATTGGCGCCGAGGGGGGCACGTTCGTCAGGGCATGGGAAATCTCCTCCGATGGCCGGTTGCTGGGCGTGGGCGAGAAGACTTCGGAAATCCGGGATCTCACCTCGGGCCGGGTTATCGAGCTGCCCTTTTCGTCGAGGGATGCGTTCAGTTTCAACAAATCGTTCTCTCGCGATGGTTCGCGCCTGCTGGTCACGCCCACCAAAGGGGCATTCGCTAGTCTGTGGGATACGAAGACGGGCGCGCCGATCGCCGAATTCACGTTGCCGCTGCCGGCCGGCATCCGCAGTGCGCTGAGCCCAGATGGTGAGCAGATGGTTGTCAGCACCACAGAAGGAACAATTCATCGGCTGCGCGTGGGCCCCGGCGCCGCCCGGCCACTCGTCCTGTCGCGGTCGCAGCCGCGGCTGCCGCTTACGTTTCAGCCCGGTACGCCGACACGGCTTCTTTGGCTCGCCAGTGATCGTGCTCGCGTGGTGGATGTCGCATCAGGCCGGACTGTGAACGGGGGCTTCTCCTTTCCGCGAAAAATTACGGAGGCGGCGCCCGACGACTGGAACAAGTCTGCGCTCCGATCCGACGGCAGATTTCTCGTGGTGCGCAACGGCCCCGGCTGGGAAGCGTGGGAGCTCTCGCCCCGCGGAGTAATCAACGTGGTGCCATTCCGCGATGATCCACCGCCGAGCGGCATCGTGACCTTCAATCCCGCGACGGATCTCGTGGCGATCAACGATCAATCGAAAATACGGGTTTGGAATCTTCGCACCGGTGCCAGCGTCGGTCCACCGATCAATCCCGGTTGGCCGCTCTCGCTGCAAAGCGTCAACCTCAGCCCCGATGGCCGGCGACTCGCGGCGGCATATGTTATGGGTGCGCCGGTCATCTGGGATACGGCCACCAGCCGGCCCGCGACCGGCACCTACGAGGCGAATCCGGAGAGATCGTTCTCCAACGTGCAATTCAGCCCCGACGGCACGAAGATTGTTACCGCGGATTATCGGGGTGAGGCGCGGCTGTGGGACACCGCCACGGGAGCGCCGCTCAGTCCCATTTTGCGGGCGGGCGACATCCTCTACCGCGCCGCGTTTTCTCCCGACGGGCGTAATTTCGCCACCCGCAGTTCCGCCGAGCTGCGGATTTGGAACGCGCTAACCCGACTTCCGCAACTGGAGGCGATTTTCGGGTATTTTCGGGGTGTTGGGCGTTGCAAGTGTTTGCTCTGACGTGATCGGAGTTTGCCAAAGGGCGTGTAGTGGCGACCTACCCTCTATCGGG
>JBDSSU010000567.1:0-2966 GCA_039928635.1 Opitutaceae bacterium
GTTCGTACCGAAATTCCAAACAAGGTAGTCGTTGGTCGCGCTAATTTGCCCGAGACCGAAGTTGGCGAAATTTGCGATCGCGGTGTTGTCGTCATTCACCCGGGTGCGATCCCATCGCGACGCTTGCTCACCATACGTGCGCCGGTAAGCGACGTTGGATTCCGCATCCCGCTCGATTTGAGCGCGGAACTGGGTGTTGTCGCTAATCTTGAACGTGAGATCACCCGTGAATCCATTCTGCGTGTTGTTCGTCCCATCTTGGAACGCTTTGATCTCTTGGCGGAGGAAGTTGAGCCGCAGGGCCACACGTTCCAATCCGTAGTTCGTGTCCAGCGTAGTCCGGTAGCCGCCGAAAGTATCGACGCGCATACTAACGCTCGTGGCCCGGCTGTTCAGGCGGGCCTGTTTGCTTGAACTTCCTTGGAGTCCGCCGGGACCGCCGTCGCCGAAGAGCGCGGCATTCGGTCCGCGCGAAAAGTCGAGGCGCTCCGTATTGTAGGAGTCTGACACGTAATAGTTGATCGAACCGTCGCGCACCGGAAAATTGCCGCCCGTACCCGCACCGCGGAAGCTCGCTTGGAAGCGATTACCGCCGAATGCCCCGGATTCGCCGCCCTCGGCCGCATCCATGCCGACGGTCCAAGCTGCGGCCTGGTTCATGTCAGTGAGATCGAAGTCCTCCAGGAATTCTCTCGTCATGACAGAAATTGATGCCGGCGTAATCGCCAGAGGGGTGTCCGCCCGGCCGCCCGAAAGCGTGTTGCCCGCGGCGTAGCCACGATCCTTTTCGGTGTTCACCTCGAAGGGATTCATCAAAATCGTGTTTCCGCTTTCACCGGCCTGCATGGCGGTGACCTCGGCTGGATCCAGGACGCCGTTTTTGTTGGCATCGTATTTCGCCAGCATCGCAGGGCTGACGGGGGCAGTTTGAGCAATCAGCGTCGCCGCGGTGGCGAGGCTGACGAGCAAGACAGAGCAACGCTTCCGCGCTGCCGACGTACGGCATGTGGTATTCATAGTTAGGGTTTGGGTGAAGGTGGCGTGGGTAGGACGCCGGGGCGCCCGGAGCTTTTTGGGATACGATCCAAAAGCAACTCGATTAATGTAACAGCACCGGTTTCCCCGAGCCATGCGTGACCCCAAAAAAAAGAGCCCGAGGCGAACAGCGTCGGATCCCTCTCGCGGTTGCGCCCAATCCAGCAATGTGCGTCGCGAAATGAGAGGATTGAGCTGACAGAAGCCACTGGATTTCGGCTCATGGGGTTACCGGCGGGGAGAGGAGACGATTGCCGGACCCTGCGAACGACCGTCTAGCAAAAGAAGAGGGGAGCCGCCCGAAGATGTTTCCTCCGGGCATTCTCCATCTTGGGGATTGCGGTCCGCGGGCAGACTCGAAAAGTGGGCGGGAGATGTCCCCCATTTACCCCCGTCTGGTGACCCGCTTCGTCGCGCTGGCGCTCACGTGTTCTGTGGTCTTCGATCATGCGGCCGGTGTTGCCCGGGCGGCCGTGGCAGCTCCGATCCCGCTGCGTGACACGGCAAGCCAGGCGGCCGGCGCTCCAACCGCGAGCGATCTCGCCGTCATCCCTTTTTTGCCGACCGCCGCCAAGAATCTCGGCGCCGCGGTATTGATCGTGCCGGACGCCGCCATGAACGGAAACAAGGTCGACGCCGGCAGTCTCGCCACCGCGCAATGGCTTTCGGAACGGGGGCTGGCGAGTTTCGTATTGGTTTACCCGGCACAAGCTCCCGGTGCAGAAAAAAAAGGTCCCGATGTGGCGGGCGCTTTGCGCTCCCTTCGCGCGCGGGCGACGGATTTCAAGATCGCCGCGGAACGGGTTGGCGTCGTCGCACTCGGGCGTGGCGCGGCTGCAGCCGCCGAGGCCGCTTACAGCCCCGCTGACGCGGCTCCGGCGGACGCCAGAAAGCCTTCCGCCCGCCCTGCGTTTCTCGCTTTGGTTTGGGGAGCCGGCGAAACGACAGCCGTGCCCAGGGACGCCCCTCCGACATTTCTGGTCGGCTCCACTCTCGCTGGAGATAACCTTTCGGGAATGATCGATCTTTGGGGCAAACTGCGGGCGGCGCGCGTGCCCGTTGACGCCCATTTTTTCGCGAAGGCCGATCCGGCCCTCGACGCCGCCTTCAAGAATCCCTCGGCAGTTTCATGGCCTGAGATGTTTTATACCTGGGTGCGATTCCAGGGTTATCTGACGGAGCAACCCAGACTTGCGTTGAAGGGAATGGCCTATCTGGACGGGCATCCCCTGCCTCAAGGCTACGTGATTTTCACACCCATCGATTTCGTCGGCGCGGGCCCGATCATCGCTCGCGTCATCAATTCGACGGCGGGAATCCCGATTGGTCAGTTCACGGTTCCCGCCAGCCAGGGTCCCATTGCGGGACGTTACAAGGTGGAGGTGCGGCAAAATATGAATTGGTGGCTCAGCAATTCCTTCAGCGGTGCTTTGGTGAATGCTCGCGGTGGTGCCACGCCGGAACAGACCCACTTCGGTCATCACCGCGTTCTCGCTCCCAGCATCGGAGATCAACGGATCTTTACCAAAATGCGTTCCGGTGACCGGGAGGACTACACGATGGAATTCAAGGCCGGGGCTCCCGCGAACAACGACCTCAAGATCGAAATCTTTACCAAGTAAGAGCCGTTTTATCGAAGCAGATGGTCAGAACCCCTTTTCAATGAAACTGAATCCCTTCTCCAGACGCTTAGCTTGCCCCGTGATGTTGGCGATCGCCGTCATGGCAACGGTGAGCAGCGCCCAGGAAAACGTCGGCGGAATTGTGGGTGAGCCAAAGAACCCCGGACAGGCGGCCTATGTGGAGCAACTGAAGCGGGCCGGCCAGGGGCCGATTCCCGGAATCCCCGCGCCCCTCGTCCTTTGGCCGGAGGGCGCTCCGGGAGCCGTGCCGGACGCGAACGGGGTGTTTACCGATGAGGATAAACCGGC
>JBDSSU010000568.1:0-3952 GCA_039928635.1 Opitutaceae bacterium
GAGCCACCCAGTTTCACGGTGCGGTAAACCGCGGTGTTATCCTGGGCGAGCGCGAGGACGAATTTCTGGCTCTGGTCGGTGCCAATCGCGCGTTCGCTGATCAGGAGCGCGGGACTCGGCGCGCCAATCGGGATGCGAACTCGAGCGAAGAGGCCCGGGACTAAAGCGTGGTCACTGTTCGGGAACACGAGCCTGAGGAGGAGCGAGCCGGTCGCGGGATTCAGACGATTGTCGGAAGACTCGATGTAGCCGCGACGCGGATATTCGGATTCGTCGGCGAGCTGCATCTCGACGGGCACGCGGCCGTTTTCGAGGGCGAGCCGATTTTCGCGCACCAACCGGTTGAACTTGAGCAAGGTGGATTCATCGATGTCGGCGTAAACGTACGCGTCCCCGACCGTGACGATGCTCGCGAGGAGGGTGGCATTTCCGGTCGCACCGGAAACAAGATTACCCGCGGTGACGAGCGCCCGGCTGATCTGGCCATCGATCGGCGCACGGACTTCGGTGTAGTCGAGATCAAGGCGGGCGAGAGCGAGCGCAGCCTCCGCGGAGATCGCGGCGGCCCGGGCCTCAATGGCGCGGGAGCGACGGGACTCGGCTTCCTCATGGGAAATGGCGGAAGCGGCGAGAAGGTCGTCGGTGCGTTTTGCTTCGCGTTCGGCGATCTCGGCGCGAGCCCGGGCTTGGGTGGCGAGGCCCGTCGCAAGATCGAACTGGGCGCGGTATTGTCGCGCATCGATCGTGAAGAGCACATCGCCTTTGCGCACGAGTTGGCCGGCTTGAAAGCGCACCGCCTCCAGATGGCCCGAGACGCGCGTCCTTAACTCAACCGTTTCCGCGGCATCCACGCGTCCGGTGAGCTCTTCGTACTCTGTCACGAGTTTCTCCTCGACCGGAGCGATCGTGACTTTGGGTGCGGGTGGTTGCGGTGCAGCGGCGGCTTTTGAATCGGCGGCGCGAGCGTTGTTGGACGTGTAAATCGCGAATGCGCCGATCAGCGCGAGGGACGAGACGAGGGCGATGCGTCGCCAAAGCGCGCGGAAGGAGTGGGCAGTTGTTGGCATGGGAGAAGTCGTGGGTGAAAGGTTGGAAGAGGGTGGGTCAGTCGGCGTACCGGGTGAGTGGTGCGTGCAGTCGGTCGAGCAGTCCTGGGGAGAAGAGCCGCTCTGGAAACGGAGCGTTCTTTGAGTTTGCTCCCGCGAAACGGGAGCGGATCGGATCGGAAGCGCGCGCTGCGGAAGCGAAGCGTGGATCGCTGCCCGGAACGAAGATTCGGGTGCGGGCGTTTTGGAGGGCGCGAGGACTGAGGCGAGAAGGTGAAAGTGGATAGTTCATCGGGAAATCCCTGAGTAGTTGACTAATTAGCTAGTGATT
Organism: Opitutaceae bacterium; assembly: GCA_039928635.1. Lineage (GTDB taxonomy): Bacteria > Verrucomicrobiota > Verrucomicrobiia > Opitutales > Opitutaceae > DATAKE01. Next base: position 1,378 of record JBDSSU010000568.1, read on the forward strand.
GGCTGAAAAAAGAGCGCACTGCAAAGTGCGCGTGATGGTTGAACAGAGGAAAGGAGGCTAGGGCGTATCGGCGTGGACCGGGGCGGGAGCGGCTTTCTCAACCGGCCTCACGCGAAGGATTTCGAGTCCCATTTCCGCGAGATCCTTGAGCATTTCGGGATCATTCATGGCGCGGGCCTGCATTACCATGCCCTCAATAAAACTGGTGAGTACGACGGCGCGTTTTATCGGATCTCCCGCTTCGATCGATCCATCGTCCATGGCTTCCTTCACGGTCGACTCCACGTAGCGGCGCTTGCGCCCCATCATCTCCCGCGTTTTCGAGCAGATATTGCATTCCTGCGTGCCGACTTCAGAGCCGACCGAAGCGACGGGACAGCCGATCATGCGACCGAACTTGGCTTTCGTCTCAGCGGAGCGGAGGTAGATACCGGCGAGATAGGTTTTGAGCCGTTGAAGGGGTTCGACCGAGGCGGAAAAGATCTCGTCCATCCGCGGCTTCCAGTCGTCATTCCAGAGCCGGTCCAAAGCCGCCACGGCGAGTTGCTCCTTGGAATCAAAGAAATAGTAGAAACTGCCTTTCTTCACGCCGGCCTTGGTGCAGATGTCGTCGATCGTCACCACGCCATAGCTCTGGGACCAGACGAGCTCGAGAGCTGCGTCCATCAAGCGTTGATCGGCATCTGAGGTCCTTCCCATGGCGCACACCGATAGTTGACCGTTTGTCTATTTCAAGCGGAAAGTTGAAAAAACTTTTGTCGCCCTGTGAAAACGAAAAAGTCCGGGTCGCGAAACTGCTCACCTGGGCTGACGGAACGGCTCGTTCTTGGGCCGCCCGCAGCGCGGTGCTCAAGACCAACGCAGGTCTTGATCGAGGATCGGGAGCGTGCGCACGCGTTTGCCGGTCGCGGCGAAGATCGCGTTGCACACGGCGGGGGCGGCGGGCGGAAGCGCGGGCTCGCCGAGACCGGTCGGAGCCGCGGTGGATTTGATAAAGTGAACCTCCACGATGCGCGGCGCCTGATTGGCGCGAAGCTGGGGATAGTCGGGGAAATTAAGCTGCTCGGCTGCCCCGCGCTCGATCGTGAGTTTCTGAAACCACGCCGCGCTGATGCCATCCAGGATCGAACCCTGCACCTGGCTCTCCGCCGAACTGAGATTGATGATGAGGCCGGCATCGACCACCGCGGTGATTTTCTGAATCGACAGTTCGCCGGCGCGACTGACGCTCACGTCGGCGATCATCGCTACGTAGGAATTATTCGTGTGGGTGAGGGCGAAACCCTGGCCCTGGCCGCGCGGCAGCTTTTTGCCCCAGCCGGCTTTTTCCGCGGCGAGTTTGAGCACCGTCACCATTTTCGAGGGATCGAAAGCGCGTCCGGTTCCCCCGGCCAGTCCGGCAAACGTAACGGTCGGAACTTCCGCGAGCAGCCCGAGGGTGAAATCGAGCGGATCACGGCCGGCAGCGTGCGCAAGTTCGCCGATGAACGATTGCGTGGCCCACGTATTTCCGTTGTCACCGGGTGCGCGCCAATAACCCGTGGGGACGCCCGCCGGAAGTTTACTGGACCTCACGGTCGAGCCGGGGATCGCGTTGAACGGAAACCCGCCTGAGTTCATGTCGCCGGGGCCGCCTTGCATCTTCACGAACGAGTCGTGCAGCCCAACCACCTTGCCCGTCGCATCGAGGCCGCCTTGGAAAAAATGCCAGCCGTTTGAGCGGTAGTTGTCGTGGGCGAAATCCTGCTCGCGCGTCCAGGTCAGTTTGACGGGGGTGCCTTCCAGTCTTTTCGCGATGGCCGCGGCTTCGAGCGAGAATTCGTTGCTGCCCCGTCGGCCAAAGCCGCCGCCGAGGCGCGTTACATGCACCGTCACGGCGTTCGCCGACAAACCCAGACCCTGCACCACGAGGCGTTGGCCGCTCGCGGGAATCTGCGTAGGCGTCCTCCATCACGCCATTCTTGAACAGCGCGGTGCAGTTCTGCGGCTCGAGCGTGGCGTGAGCGAGAAAGGGGTAGTGATAGACGGCATCCACCGCCTTCACGCCGTCGGGCAACGCGTCGACGCGCGCACCGGCTTTCCCAAGGGCTTCCGCCTGCTTCGCCATCTCCGTGCTACTCTGGCTGGTGCCGGCGCCTTCGTTCCATTGGACGCGCAATGTTTTCGCCGCGCTGAATGCGGCCCAGGTTGAATCGGCCACGATCGCCACGCCCGAGGCCAGGCCAGTGATCCCGTCGACGACGAACGCATCGCGCACGCCGGGGCGGCTTTTCACTTCGTCGACGTTGGCGCTGCCCACTTTGCCGCCGAAGACCGGGCACTTGGTGTAGGTCGCGTAAACCATCCCGGGTAATTTCTGGTCGATGCCGAAGAGTGGCTGCCCTGAAACGATTTTCTTGTTATCCACTCCGGGAACTCGCGTGCCGATCAGCTTGAAATCCTTCGGGTCCTTAAGCGCGACATTCGTCGGGACGGGGAGCATCGCCGCCTTGGTCGTGAGTTCGCCATAGGACAGCCGACGCTTCGACCCTTCATGAATCACGACGCCTTTTTCGGTCGAGCACTCGCTCGCGGG
>JBDSSU010000569.1:0-7750 GCA_039928635.1 Opitutaceae bacterium
GGCCCAGGCCTCGATCCGCTCGAGGGTGAGAAATCCCGCCTTCACCCCGTCGACGATATCGTTGAGCGAGTACGCCGCATCATCGGCCCAATCCATGATCTGGCACTCGACGCTCTTGAACACATTGAGTTTTTCGCCGACGTGCAGCCCGGCTGGAATGTTCGCGCCGCCAAAAACGAAGGCACGCACCTCGTCTTGCGGGTCGTAGAGGAAATGATTGGACGGCGGACGCGGAAACTCACTGAAAAGTTTTTTGTACTTCAAGACGCCGTCGAGCAGCGCGCGCGTGGCCTGCATGCCGCGCACGCCGGTTTCATTCTGGTACATTGTCTCCGTCAACAGGTGGAGGGTCTGCGCGTTTCCCTCAAAGCCGCCCCATTTCCACATCAACTCCTGCAGGGTGCGTTCACCGGAATGACCGAAGGGCGGATGACCGAGATCGTGCGCGAGGCACACGCCTTCCACCAGATCCCCGTCGATGTAGAATTCATCCGACAATGGCCGGCCTTGCGTACGGAGAAAATGGCAGATCGAGCGCCCGATTTGCGCGACTTCCATCGAGTGGGTCAGACGCGTGCGGTAGAAGTCATATTCGCCGGACAGAAATACCTGGGTCTTCGACTGCAGCTTCCGAAACGCATGGGCGTGAATGATGCGGTCCCGGTCAATCTGGAAGGCGCTGCGATAATCCGCCTTCCGGACTTCCGCCTGCGTTTCGTTGTCGAAGGCATTGTAGAAACGATTTGTCATCCGGATTTGGTTTCGACACGAAAGCCAACCGCTTCACGATGCAAACCCATACCGGGTGTCGTTCGAACGCCTCTGCTTCCGATGAAAATTTCCCCCGCCCGCGCCGTATTGTCCCTGGTTTCCGTCCCTTTCGCACTCGTCGCCGCGGAAAAACCGAGCACGAAGGAAGAGATCAAAGCGCTGGTGTTGGAAGATGCCAGGAAAGCGGCGAAATCCCCGCCGCCCTCCATTCCGAAGTCGGATAAAGCCGGCAAGGTTGATCCAGCCAGGACTGACCAAAGCGTGCCGACACCGGCCGTGACGGCGGTACCGCCCACTCCCGCCGCCGCGGCGAAGCCCGCCCCTGAACTCGAAGCGAAGCTCCCGCAGGTTGAGGTGAACAAAAGCAAGGTGACGCAGCTTGATCACGACCTTCACGAGCAGGATCGAAAAATGGCGTTTGAGGCTAGGAACGCGAAAGCAACCGAACTCGATGGCGCTCTTAATGCACCGGGAGTGAACGTCCCGATTCTCGGAGGCTATTCCTCCAAAGTGCGCACGGGGCTCGCGCAGGAACGACTTGAGTTGATGGAGTTCGAGAAGGAACTGACCGAAGCGATCGCGCGGACAAAATCCAAAGAAGAAAAGGCCGCCCTCAAGAAAGAGCTCGAAGATATCAGAACGATGCGGCGCACGCTTGAGGGGCCGGCAGATCAGAAGACCCGCGGCGGAAAATAGTTTTTTTAGTTTTCCTGCGGTCCCCGCTTTTCGTCGATGTAGCGGGAAGCCTTTAGAACCGTCATCGGCCAGTGCGCGATGTTCTGCTTTTCACCTCGAACCCGGCTTCGCACGCGAGGTTTACCTGGCGGCGCTCGCGGTGACGGCTGGCCATGCAGCGACGTACGGCAAACTCGCCACCGCCATCGGGCCGGCCTCCGGCCCCGACCCGCGCAGCGGGCTCAGCCTTGGCAGCGAATCCATGGCCGCTCCTCGTTCCCTGCTATCGCATTGTTTCCGCCCGCAGGAAGATGCCTGGGTTTTCGGGACCAGGCGGCGTGATTCCCTGGCGCTCGACATCGAAGGAACGGCCGCACATTCCGGATAGGCTCGCCGACGAAGTCGCCGCTTTTGTTTTCGATGCCGAGCCAGAATCCCTCCTCCCGCATGTCTCTGATCCTCCCCTCCCCGGTGCGCCGGCGCCTTGAAAAAGCGGCTCGGACCGCGGCTAAGGCGTCCTACTCGCCTTACTCCAAGTTCCGGGTTGGGGCTGCGATTCTGACCGTCTCCGGAAAAATATTTTCCGGCTGCAACGTGGAAAACGCTTCCTACGGCCTCTGCAACTGCGCTGAGCGAACGGCGGTTTTTACCGCGGTGGCTGCGGGCGAGCGACGAATCATGGCGGTGGCGATCTACACCCCGACGAAGCTTCCCACGAGTCCGTGCGGTGCGTGTCGGCAAGTGATCAACGAATTCGGTCCGCAAGCCGTCATCATAAGCATCTGCGATGGTGCCCAGCGGCAGGAGCGAACGCTGGATGCTTTGCTGCCGGAATCTTTCGGACCGAACAATCTGCGTCAGCCAAACGCCTGAATTTCGAACTTGGCTGCGTTACGTTACGCTATGCGAAAAAATCGCGGACTGCGCTGCCGACCTCGTCCCGCGCAATCTCTCGCTCGGTGCGCTCGGTGAGGTCGCGTACTTTCACCACTCCTTTGGCCAGCTCGTCGCCTCCGTAAATCAAGGCGAGCTTGGCACCGGAATCGGCTGCCGCCTTGAGCTGTTTACCGAAGGCTCCTGGCTTCATCGGATAGTCCACTCGAAGGCCGATCGAACGGAGCGCATGGATGTCGGGAAATGCCGCCAATCGGCCTGCATCTCCGTCGAGTACGCAGTAAACGTCGGGAGCAGACAGGATTTTCGGCATCAAGCCGCGCTGTTCGAGCAAGAGTGCGAACGTCATATCGCCAATCGCGAAACCGACCGCCGGGAGTGCGGGGCCACCGAGCTTTTGCACGAGGTCGTCATAGCGACCGCCGCCGGCGAGCGCCCGTAATTCCCCTTTTCGATCGAAGGCTTCGAAGACAAACCCGGTGTAGTAAGCGAGTCCGCGGACCACACCCAGGTCGACTTCGACAAAACGCGACAACCCCATGGCTTCCAAGCCCGCGAGAAGCTTGCGCCAGTCGACCAAACGAGCCGCCAACTTCTCACCGCCCACTGCCGCCAGCGCCTGCTCAAGCGCCGCGAGATTCTTGATCTGAAGGAAAGCGAGAATCTTCTCCTTCAGCGGCAGCTCAATCGGCCCAAACTTCTCCCCATAATCCTTGAAGGCGTCGTCCCCATATTTTTCGTAGCGATCAACCGCCCCCAAAATCGCCCGGGCGCGAAGGTCATCGAGCCCGAGCGCCTCCAGGTAATAAAACCAGAGGTTACGATCGCTGAGCCTCACATAAAAATCCTGCTCAGACAGGCCGAAGCCCGAAAAACACTGGACGAGCAAAGCGATCAGTTCCGTCTCCGCCTCGGGACCGGCCTCGCCGAAGATATCGGCGTTGAACTGGTTGAAACACCGGCCACGGCCTTTTTGCATACGCTCGTACCGATAAAACTCCCCAATGCTAAACCACTTGATGGGACGCTTCAGCGTCGCTGCCCGTTCGCCCACCAACCGGCAAACGGTCGGGGTCATCTCGGGCCGGAGCGCCACCTCGCGCCCGCCTTTGTCAGTGAAGCTGAAGAGCTGGGCCTCGATTTCATCACCCGACTTTGCCTTGTAGAGTTCCAAGGGTTCGAGCACCGGCGCATCGTATTCCGCAAAGCCGAAGGCGTGAGCCGTTTGTCGCCACAACCGGAAGAGGTGATTTCTTCGCGCGAAGTCTTCGGGGTAGAACTCGCGGAAGCCAGGGAGGGTCTGAAAGGTCGCCATGCGAGTTCGGAGACGTTGCGAGCGGCGCTTCCAAGCGCGAACCCAAAATCAGGGCACAAAAAAGGCCGGGATTTCCGGCCTCTTCGCCAAATGCCTCCCAAGCGACCAGGTGTTTAACCCTGCAGAATCTTCACGAGATCGATCTTCTTGAGCTGCTGCTTCAGGATCTTCCCGGACTTAAACTTAACCACAGCACGTTGAGGAATGATGACTTCAGCTTCGGGCTTGTTCGGATTCCGCCCAATACGCTGCTTGCGCACTTGAACTTCAAGTACGCCGAAATTCCGCAGCTCCACGTTGCGGCCATCGGCGAGGGCTTTTTGAATGATATCCAATGTCTGTTGGACCGTATCGACGATCTGCTTTTGCGGAAATCCCGTCTTTCGATAAATTTCCAACACGATCTCGCGTTTTGTGAGGTTTGGCATGGTGTTCCTTTGCTAAAAACTTTTTTGAACTTACGAATTTATTTTTTATCCGGTGAAATGCGTCAACCATTATGACCTAGCGGGTTAGGCGCGATACTTGGACACCCTTATTCCAGTTCGGTTCATGCCTGATCCTATTGCCGTCAATACCATGTTTTGCCGCATCGCGCAGCGGTATGATCTGGCCAACCGGCTCCTGAGTGTTGGGGTCGACCGGTGGTGGCGGCGTTGCCTGGTTAATGCCGTGAAGCGCACCGGTGCGAGGGAGGTACTCGACGTGGCAACGGGGAGCGGTGACGTGGCATTTGCCCTCAGCAATCGCGTCCCAGCCACGCGGATTACAGGGGTCGATTTCTGCGAACCGATGCTGGAAAAAGCCGAACAGAAGAAAGCCGCGGCTAAGAAAGCGCGTTATGCCAACGTGAACTTCCGGCCGGGAGATGGTCTGGCATTACCGTTCGATTCCGATTCCTTTCACGCCGTGACGATTTCTTTCGGCCTGCGAAATATGGCCGATCGCCGGCGCTGCCTGGAAGAAATGCGCCGGGTCTTAACCCCCGACGGCCACCTTTTCGTTTTGGAATTCTCTCAGCCGTATCGCTGGTTCAAGCCGTTTTACTGGTTCTACCTTCGTAGGATCCTGCCGTCGTTGGCAGGAGCGTTGACCGGTGACCGCGCGGCTTACGTCTACTTAAATGAAACCATCGAACAGTTTCCCGACGCCGCTGCGCTAAGCCATGAGATCCGCAATGCGGGATTCACTGAGGTACGTTCACGAAAGATGTCGTTCGGAATTGTCGCGCTCCACGAATGCGCGAAGTGAGCTGACCGAAAACTATGCTGCCGCAGAAGCGGGGTTCAATTGAATGACTTCCCGCAACCACAGGTGCTTTGGGCGTTGGGGTTCTTGATCTCGAAACCTTTGCCGTGAAGGCCGTCGTCGAAATCAACGACCGCCCCGCTCAGATACGCGAGACTCGCCGGGTCCATCACAATGGGAATACCTTCGCTCTCGCCTTCGCTATCGCCGGTCTTCGGTTCGTCGAAAGACATTCCATATTGAAACCCTGAGCAACCTCCCGACTCCACAAGCATCCGCAGGCGCTTCTCGGGGACTTTCTGTTCTTCACGCATCAAACGAATGCGTTCCGCGGCGCGGGAGGTTAAAGTAATCACGGCGGCAAATTGTGCGCTCTGCCACCGCTGTCAAACTCCACACAGCAAGTTTTGGGCCGGAAGCCGATTTGCGTTCTTGCCAGTATCCTGACCCGACCCTTTTGTCGGGCTCTGTGACGTCGCTCAAACATGTCTTTAGCGAAATTCGATACGAAATGGTGCGCAAGATCGCCGAAGGCGGGATGGGCATGGTCTACGAGGCCGTTCAACTCGGAACCGGCAATTTCCGAAAGGCCGTGGCGGTAAAGCTCATTCGAGAGGAGTACTCCGCAATTGAGGAGTTCCAGAACAATTTCATCGGGGAAGCTCGCTTGGTTGCCGACCTCATCCACACCAACATCGTCCAGACTTACCACTTGGGGCAGGTCGGGGGCCAATACTTCATGGTCATGGAATTCGTCCGGGGCATGAACCTGGAGCAATTCCTGGATAAACACCGGCAGCTCGGCCGCCAGATCCCCACTGATATCGCCGCTTTCATCATCTCACGGATCGCCCGCGGCCTTGCCTACGCTCACCAAAAAAGGGACCGGGAAGGACGCCTGCTGGGGATCGTTCACCGAGACATTGGCCCAAAGAACGTTCTCCTAGCCTACGAGGGTGACGTGAAGCTCACGGACTTCGGAATCGCGAAGGCTCTGGACCTGATGTATAACGAGGAAGGCAAAGTCATCGCGGGGAAAGATGAGTATCTCTCCCCCGAGCAGGCTACCTGCGCGATCACCGATGCGCGGGCTGATCTGTTCCCCCTCGGAATCGTCCTCACGGAATTGCTCCTCGGCAAAAACATCTTCCGGTCCGCGGATCGCGCGCAATCCCGGCGTCAGATCCTGACCATGCCCATTCCGCAGTTCTCTTCTTTACGCCCCGACATCGGCCCCCAGCTCGAAGGAATTATTCAGCGCTCCCTCGAACGTGATCGCGAGAAGCGCTACCAATCGGCCAACGACATCCTCACCGATCTGGAGGTCCACCTCTACAGCGATCGCTACGGCCCGACGAATGAGAAACTCGGTGCGTACATGAAGGAGCTTTTTGGCCTCGAAGTCCCCGCCTTCTCCCCGCTTTTCGCTCGTATCTAACCCTGAGATGAACCCCTGCATCTTTCATCCAGACTATGAGCGGACCCGGATTTAGCCAAGAATTACGCCAGCGGCAGACGCAGTCGCTGGTCCTCGCCCCGCAGCTTCGGCAATCCCTGAAAATCCTTCAGGTTGCAGCGCTGGATCTTCGTTCCGTCATCCAGGAGGAGTTGCAAAGCAACCCCACCCTCGAGGAACTGCCCATGGAGGGTGAAAGCCTCGACAAATCCACGGACGACAACTCGCGCGAGGGCGACGGCAGCAGCGAGTCGGACCGGGATTCGCCGGAACCCAACGCGAACGTCGAAAGAGACGGTGAGCCGGATCGCAAACGCGAGGAACTCGATTTCTCGAAGGAGTTCGAAATTCTTGGGAAACTTGACGACGACTGGCGCGATCACATGGCAAGTGTCGGTGGCGCCCAGCCATTCACGTCGGAAGACGCGGAACGTCGCCAACACTTTTTCGACTCCCTCGTCAGCGAGACGTCATTGCAGGAACATCTCATGCAGCAGGCGGAACTCGCTGATCTCAGCGAACCCGTTCTCGCCGCTTTGCGCCACCTCGTCGGCAGTCTGAACGACCGCGGTTTCCTGACGCAGACGTCCGGCGACGTTGCCCTGCAAACGGGCTTGCCGCTCGATGCCGTGCAGGAGGCCGTTAAAATCCTAAAGTCCTTCGACCCCCCGGGAATCGGCGCGCAAAACCTGCCGGAGTGCCTGCTCGCGCAGCTCTCGGCGAAGAGCCGCTCCGATTCGCTCGCCAGTCGAATGATCCGTGATCATTTCGATCTGCTCACGCGTCGCCGCATTCCCGAGCTTTCGCGAAAGCTCGGGGCGCAGGCGGACGACGTGCAAGCCGCCATCGAGGAAATCGGCAAACTTGACCCCGCACCTGGCCGCCGCTTTGCCGAGGACAACAACCGCGTCGTCGTTCCTGACGTCACCGTCGAACAAGACGGCACCGAGTGGAAAATCCACCTGAACAGCGATTACATCCCGCGTCTTCGCATTTCCGGTACGTATCGCGAGATGATCGCGAAGGGAACCCTCTCGAAACAGGAGCGCGACTATCTGCGGGAGAAAATGCGGACCGGAAAATTCCTGATCGATTCAATCGAACAGCGCCAGCGGACCATCGAACGCATCACGCGTGAAATCATCAAAGCGCAGACTCCGTTTTTCGAAAATGGGGTTTCTCACCTGAAACCTCTGACGATGACCCAGATTGCGGACGTCGTCGGAGTGCACGAGACCACTGTCAGCCGCGCCATCGCCAACAAATATATCAAAACCCCCCACGGCGTTTTCGACTTCAAATACTTCTTCACCCCCGGCTACCAGAACGAGAGCGGCGCTTCGGTTTCGAACACGAGTGTTAAAGAGATGATCGCGGATCTCGTGGCCGGT
>JBDSSU010000570.1:0-14349 GCA_039928635.1 Opitutaceae bacterium
GATAGTAGAGCGCCGAGAGATCCCGCGCGAGGAGGAGGGACGCGACTCGCGTTTTATCCGTCTGAAAACCCAGTGCGATGATGTCGCACATCAGACGCGCGTGATCGCGCAAATCCTCGGGCAGCCCGTTCTCCGGGCGTTTCATCGTGAGCACCGGCTGCGCCTTGCCGCGGGCCCGGTCTTCCGCGGTTGCCTTGTCGGCGCGCATTCGGTCGATGCTCCTTTCAACGTCGCGCACGCTCGAGAGGTACTCGTCCAATTTTCCCTTATCCGTGGCACTAATCTGGCGGCCCAATTGCGCCGCGTCGTCCTTCACGCGGTCGAGCACGCTGATGTTGCGCAAGCTTCCGCCGTTTTCGAACAGGCTGTCGAACGCCAGCGAGGGATAAACCTCGTTCGGTACGGGCGAGTCCGGACTTTGCCAGGAGACGTGTGAACTGTAGGCGTTCGAGAAATTCGATTCGTGGTAGCCGCTCATCGGCTGCTCGCAGGCCAGCACCATGCTCGGTTGCAGTGTCTCCTGCCCGACATGGTTTGCGATCATCTGGTCCACGCTGATTCCGCCTTGGATGATCGCACCCTTGCGGATCGGTACGCCGGACAACAGCTGTCCGGTCATCGCCGGATGAATGCCCTGCCCGGTGGCGGCCTTGTTGAACAAGCCGTGGATGACATTGATTTTGCCTTTGAGCGGCTCGAGCGGCGTCAACGTCTTGCTCAAGCGCATGGCCGCGCCGGTTCCTTCAGCGGACCAGTTGTTCGGGCTGATGCCGTTTCCCATGAAAAGCACGCCGAAGCGCTGCGGAAATGTCGCGGCTGCTACGGCGCCGGACTCGGCCGCGACGGCGGACGTCACGCCCAGACCCGAAAGCGACTCGAGCCAGGGCAGTGTCATCGTGACGCCGACGCCGCGAAGAAAGTTTCGCCGCGAAAGAACGCGCGGACGTTCGCGGGAGGAGCGATGGTTTTGGCTCATGGTTTTATTTCGCCGCGAGGTCATCACGACCCCGCTTGGTTAAAAATTGCGGACTCGTCACGATCGCCTTGATCAGATTGTCGAAACGATATCCATCGGCGACCAGCTGTCGCCGCATCTCGTGGATCAGCGGGTCGTCGGAAACCATCAGGCTCCGGCCGAGCGAGTACGCGAGCAGCTTGCGGCAGAGATTATCGACGAAATCATCCTGACGCTTTTCGCGCACATACTGCTGCAGGCCCTGCAACCCGCGACCTTCGCTCCCGCCCGGAAATGTCGCATTCGCATCGACCACGCGGCCGCCCAAATCTTTCTCCCGGCGATCGCCCACGGGATCAAAGCCCTCGAACACCAGTCCGAGCGCATCGAAGCGCGCGTGGCAGGCCGCACAACTCGGATCCGCCCGGTGCCGCGCGAGCATCTCGCGCAGCGGTAAATCCAGCTTGGCCTCGTCGCTCGGCAGCTCGGGCACGCTCGGCGGCGGCGGCGGAATGCGATCGCCGAGGACATTTTTCGCGACCCAGTAACCGCGCTTCACCGGACTCGTGCGCAATCCCGGAGCGTTCTTGGTGAGGAAGACCGCCATGGGCAGAATGCCTCCCCGCTCGTAAGGCGTGGCGTCGGCGATCCGCCTCCAGTCATTCGGCTGACCGTCGATCCCAGGCATCCCGTAATGTTTCGCCAGCACGGGATTCACGAAGGTGTCCCGCGCGTAGAGGAAATCGAGGACGGAGCGGTTGCGCTGGAACAAATCGAGCAGAAAGCGAATCGGCTCCTCGAACATCGCCTGACGGAGTTCAGGCGTGAAACGGGGATAGCGTTCCAAATCCACGGTGCCCGTGTTCTCAAAGCGGCGAAAATCCAGCCAGTTGCCGCCAAACTCCAGCGCCAGCGCCCGGCTCCGCGGATCCTGCAAGAGACGTCGCGCCTGAGCGGCGATCACTTCGGGCTGATGCAAATCGCCCCGGGCGGCGTGCCCGAGCAACTCCGCGTCCGGCAGACTCGACCAGAGGAAATAACTCAGCCGGCTCGCCAGTTCGTGGTCGGACAGCGGCTGAATGCCAACCGCCGCCTGGCCGAGATCGACGCGGTAACTGAATTTGGGAGACAGCAACACGACGACGACCGCCTCGCGAATCGCCGCCTCGTGGTCGAGGTTGCGCTCCCGCGCGCTGCGATAAAAACCCAGCAGATCTTCGCGATCCTGCACGGTCAACGGGCGCCGGTACGCGCGCGCGGCAAACTCCAGCAGCGCCTTCAAGTGACTCGGCTCGGCCGCCACCCGCGTTTGCTCCACCCAGCGGATGCCATCATCGGTCGCCCGGAAATAATCCTTGATCGCCTTGATCGCGACGTCGTCGCCGTTGGTGACCCTGGCCAGATAGTCGGCCTCAAGTTTTTTGATCACCGGCGTCGACGCGATTTGAACGTCGTTGAGATGCGCGTCGAAGGGGACGCCCGGCTCTTTGTCGCGGAAACTCTCGCGCGCTCCACGAGTGCCGCTGATCGCGAATTGCACATAACTGCGGATGTTCGCCGCCGCGATGAAATCGAGCTCGCGCCACATCTGGTCGAGTTTCGCCTGCTCCTGGGCATCGAGCAGCAGCTCATAAAACGGCTGATCATCGCGGAAATACCCCAGGACATTGTGATAGCCCGCACTCAAATAGCGGCCCTCGTCGCGCCCGGTCCAAAAGTAGTTTCGCCCGCGCTGGTCCTTGTAGAACATGTCGGGAAACACGCTGCAGAATCGTCCCCAAGCGGCTTCGAAGCGGGCGCGTTCGCCGGCCGGGACGAACAGGTCAGGATCGCCAGGAGCGTTTTCCACGAGCACGGTTTGGCCGGGACCGAATTGATTGCCGCCCTCGATTCGAATTCGTCCTTCGGGAGGGCGCGGGACTTCGTCCTTCACCTGCAGCTGTGCCGGATCGAATGAACGCCGATGCGTCGCATACTGCTCGTTTTTCCAGACGAGAAAAGGCAGCCATTCAGTGCCCCCTGCCCCCGCATTGAGATTCAGGAATCGACCTTCAACCTTCTGACGCACGGCAACGACATAATCGCGCATTTCCTCGCAGCCGGCGCGGGGGGGAGAGACGTCGCTTCTCCGTGGCGCAGGGAGAGCCCGCCAAAGAGACTGCAGCTTCGCCATCGGGCCGATCTCCACCCGATCGTTCTCCAGGACCGACCAGATCGTCGCCAGATACTTGGGACTGACCCGGCTCTCCCGGGCGCAATCCGCCAGGGTGATTCCGGGCTGGCCCAACTCCGCGCGATGCCGAAACCGCCAGGCAGCCTGAAAATAATCGGCATAGTCGATATTCTGCCGGCGGTAGAAATCGATGATCTGCTGGACGCAAAACTTGTCGCGGTCGGTTTCAGAAAGCATCGGATGCGGGGCGAAGCCGAAGCCATCGACGCGGAGATAAAGGTGGCTCGCCACCTCCCGCGCCGCCTGGAGGTATTTCCGCAACAGCGTGGGCGACATCGTCAGCGATTCTCCGGAGTTGTCGAAGCCCGCCATGTTGGAGGGATCGATCGGAAACTCGCGGGTGGGCTTGAGATCGACCCCCGTGAGGTCGCGGATCGTGTAATCGAATTCGGCGTTACTCAGGCGCCGCGCGAGGACTGTTCCCGGATCACCGGCATGGCGCTGAATCTCATCCCGGTGCACGGCCTCAAACCAGGCGATGGTCTCGCGCCGCGCCTGTTCCGTGGGGTGGCGCTTGGCCTCCAGCGGCGGCATTTCCTCGGCGGTCAAACGCTCCTGCATGAGGCTCCAGCGAGGCCCGTCCTTGAGCAGCGCCGCCATCGTCGTGACCCCGCTCAAGTCCAAGTCGGCCTCCGGTTTTTCCTTCCCGTGGCAACTGATGCAGTACGTTTCAAGGAAGGGCCGGACCTTGCCGTTGAACGCGGTTTCCAGATCGGCGCGAGCTTGGTCTGCTGCCCACCCCTTACCTCCCCAGGTGGCGAGGACGAGAATCAGGAGAAAGCTCGCGCGCTTCCGCATCGAAAAAAGGTCGGGGGTTGGGAAATCGCAGGGGTGCGATTTCAAGCTGGTGCTTACGTTCCGCTCTGCGATCGACGAGTCAAATGGGGATTCCCGGCAATGTCCTCGTTCGGTCCGATTTTCACCGGCGCCAGCCACGTTGAAACGGCACCCTCTTGGTAAGCTCCGCTTCAGGCTTCCCCGCTTCGAATTTTGCTCCGCGAAGGTCGCCGTCGCAAAAAGGACGCCGGCCGAACACCACCATTTATTCGGAATGCGTTCAATTGATAGCACGCGCCTCCAATTGACGTCGCCGTTTCTCATTCTTCGATGAGGCTGTCGGTTACCCTGTCCGCCCGCCGACACTTCGTTCGTCCTGAAATCCTCCATGAGAATTGCTCCCGCAATGTGCCGTCTGCTTCCCAATTTCGCCTTTCTGCTGCTTACCGTCGCCCTCTCCCGCGCCGCCGACGCACCCGTCCCCGCGACTCCTCCGCCATCCGCCGACACCCCCCCTGTGGCCATCGCACCGGCTGCGGCCGCCACGCCGGAGGCCCCGACAACGATGCCCACCCCGCCGTACCTTTCCCCCGAGGACGCCGCCAAGACTTTCAAGTTGCCCCCCGGCTATCACCTTGAACTCGTGCTCAGCGAACCCGTGATCCGCGAGCCCGTCGTCAGCGTGTTCGACGGCAACGGCCGTCTCTACATCGCCGAGATGCGCTCCTACATGCAGACCGCCGACTCCAGTAACGATGGGGATGAGAAGCAGCCCATCAGCCGAGTCTCCCTCCATTGGTCCTCCAAGGGTGACGGCAAACTCGACCAGCACACGGTGTTCGCGGACAACCTGGTGCTGCCCCGCATGATTCTGCCGCTGAAGGACAGCGTCCTGATCCAGGAAACCTTCACCGGCGAGGTCTACGAGTATCGCGATACGAATGGCGACGGCGTGTCGGACGAGAAAAAGCTTTTCCACACGTTCCCCCGCGCCGGTGACAACAACCTTGAGCACCAGCCCAGCGGCCTGATCTGGGCCATGGACAACTGGATTTACTCGACCTACAGCTCCGTGCGCATCCGCTGGACGCCCAAGGGTGCGGTCAGCGAGCCCACCGCCGCCAACGGCGGCCAGTGGGGAATCTCGCAGGACAATTACGGCAAGACTTGGGTTCACAACGCAGGCAGCAACAGCGGGCCGCGCAATTTCCAAACCCCGATCGTCTACGGCGCGTTTCAGACCGCCAATCAGGAAGCTCCCGGCTACAAGGAGGTCTTTCCGCTCATCGGCCTCGGCGATGTGCAGCCTGGCGCTCAGTATCTGCGGCCAGACGGCACCCTCAACGCCACGACGTCCGCGGCCGGCGTTGACATCTACCGCGGCGACCGTCTCCCGGCCGATCTCGTCGGCGACCTCCTGTATGGCGAGCCGGTGGGCCGTCTAATCCGCCGCACGAAGATCGACGTTAAGGAAGGCATCACCTCCATCAGCAATCCCTACCAAACCGAAAAGTCCGATTTCATCCGCTCGACCGATGCCTATTTCCGTCCCGTTAACATGGTCACCGCGCCTGATGGCACCATTTACATCACGGATATGTATCGCGGCATCATTCAGGAGGGGAACTGGACCAAGCCCGGCAGCTTCCTCCGTCGCGCCATCGACAAGTACGGGATTGGTGAGAAGGTGGGTCGCGGCCGCGTCTGGCGCTTGGTTTATGACGGCATGAAGCCCGGTCCTGAGCCGAAGATGCTCGATGAAACGCCCGCCCAGCTCGTCGCCCACTTGAGTCATCCCAACGGTTGGTGGCGCGATACCGCTCAGAAACTGCTCATCCTGACCCAAGACAAGTCGGTCGTGCCCGCTCTGCAATCGCTCGCCCGCACGTCCTCCAACCCCCTCGCCCGCATTCACGCCCTCTGGACCCTTGAGGGCCTGTCGGCGCTCGACGCCGCGTTCGTCCGCGAAAAACTAAAAGACAGCGATCCCCAAGTTCGCGTCGCTGCCATTCGCGCCAGCGAAACGCTCTACAAGGCCGGCGACACTTCGCTAAAGGATGACATTCTCGGACTGAGCAAGAGCCCCGACGCCAGTGTCGGAATCCAAGCCATGCTCACCGCCAACTATCTCAAGCTGCCCGAGGCCACGGCGATGATTTCCAAAACCGCCCTGTCCAATCCCCTGGCCGGCGTGAAGCAAATCGCCATCCAACTCATCAACCCGATCGGCGGCACGATCGGCGCCCAATTCAGCGGCCCGCAGCGCCAGCAGCTCGAACGCGGCCAAGCCACCTATCTCCAGCTTTGCTTCGCCTGTCACGGTCTCGACGGCAAAGGTACCCCGATCGAGGGCAGGACGGGGACGCTGGCTCCGCCGCTCGCCGGCTCTGCCACCGCCACCGGCCATCGCGACGGCCTTATCCTGACCCTGCTTCACGGTCTTTCCGGCCCGGTCAACGGCACCACCTACGAAGGCCTGATGATCCCGATGGGCACCAATGACGACGCTTGGATCGCCGACGTCGCCTCCTATGTCCGCACCAGTTTCGGCAACCAATCGCCGCTCATCTCGCCGCAGGATGTCGCTCGCCTTCGCGCAGCGTATTCCGATCGCAAGGAGCCTTGGACCATTGCGAGCCTCAACGCACAACTGCCACAGCCGGTGGGAAATCGTGCGGCCTGGAAATTCACCACTAATCGTCCGGAGGGCGCCACGGCGAATGCCGAGACTCCCAGCGCGACCTCGTTGAGCTTCACGGCCGCCGCTCCGGTCGCCGGCGCCTGGCTCCAGATCGAATTGCCCGAGCCGGTGACCCTCTCGGAACTTCGTCTCAACAGCACAAAAGCACCGCGCAACTACGCCCGAGGCTACCGCATTGAACTGTCGGCCGACGGCGAGACGTGGACTGAGGCCGTCTCCAACGGTGCCGGAACGGGTCCGATCATCGACGCTTCGTTTGCACCGGCGAAGGCGAAGTGGGTTCGCATCACGCACACCCAGACCCAGTTTGGTCGAGGGGGTCGCGGGGGCGGTGGACGTGGAGGCCCACCTGCGAATGCCGGGGCTCCCGCAGCAGCTCCAGCTGATGCCGCTGCATCTGCGACGGCAGCGTCTGTCGCGATCCCCACCCCTGCAACGGCAGGAGCCACTGCTCCCGTCGCCGCCGGCACTCCGGCGGCTCCAGCCGCCGCGGCTCCTGCGCCTGCTTTCGGCGGTCGCGGGCAGGCCCCAACGGATTGGACTCTGAACGACGTCCAGCTTTTCCAGCCTGGTCCGACCGTGGTAGCGAAGACGCTGCCCTGAGTTTCCTGTCCGCTAGCCGGGCCGCGATGCTCGTCGCAACCCGGAAATCAGGGAGCCGGATTTGGTGGCGCTTCTCCGGTTTGGTTCGGACGAGTTCGCGCCTGTCGTACATCTGACAGAGTGAAATAAACCGGCACCCTCATCCGCGTGTTCACCACTTGGCCATTGCGGACGCCGGGTGAAAATCGCCAGCTGCGCACCGCTTCAACCGCTCGTTCTGAAAACCCCTGGTGAGTGGTCTTCACGACCCACGGGTCCCGGACACGACCACTCGTATCGACGACGAACTCCACGAGCACCTCGCCGGTCGTGCCGGTGAGGCGCAGCGCGGTGGGATAAACCACCTCCGTCATCTTGGTAATGACGGGAACTCGCGAAGTCGGATCCGACTGGACGGCTTGAACATCCCGTTTCGCTTCTTGCGTCGCGAGGTATCGCGCGGTCTGCGGAACGGTGGCGACATGTTTGAACGCATCTCGCAGTGACCGGCCGGCCGAGGCGAGTTCCAGCACCTCCCGGGCAATGTGCTCTCCCCCGACGGCCGCTTGCTCAAGAAGAATGCGCGCCTCTTCAACCCTCTCCGCTGACGGATCGGCTAGGAGATATCCGGCCAGAAAGAACGCGGCCGCGGTATTGCCGCCGCCCGCCGCCAGCTTCAGCCAACCACGCCCGATCGCCCGTTCTTCGGCCGTCGCACCCGGACGGTTGAACGTGGCCGCCATCGCGAGCATGCCCCGCGTGTATTCCTGTTCCACCGACAGCTGGTACCACTCCCGTGCAAGCTTCAGGTCTTCCTCCCGACTGAGGCGGTTCAACAGCAGCCCGCCGACAGACACCTGGGCCTGTGGGTCGGCCATACGCGCCGCGCGCTCCGCCCACATGAGAGCTTCCTGTCGGTCTGCTTTGGTCCCAATGCCCGCGGCGTACATGTCGGACAAAACGCGTTGGGCCGGCCGGTAGTCAGCTTCGGCCGCCCGCCGGATCCGCGAAACCGCTTCAGCCGGATCGCGCGGCACTCCCCAACCTTCCAGATATAGCACCCCGAGCCGCAGGTTCGCCTCCGGAAGCCCAAGCTCCAGCGCCCGCTCATAATGTTGCCGCGCGACCCCGTAGCTTTGCGCGACGCCGCCTTCGCCGCTCTCCGCAAACATCCCAAGTCGCAATTCCGCCTCGCGGGAGCCAAGCGCCGCTGCCCGGCCATACCATTCGGCAGCCAGCGCTGGATTACGCGCCACGATCTCGCCGAGATCGTAGGCAATCGCGAGTTCGAGCTTGTTGTCCGCCCCCTCGTTAAGCGCCTGCGCCTCGAGCTGCGGCAGGGTTAGAGGGACGCGCGTCGGCTGGGCCAGGGTGTCGAGGTGAACTCCCGCGAATGCCGCCAACGACGAGAGACCGATGCCGAGTCTGCGGGGTACACGAGCCATGCTCACGCGCGGCATGGTGAGCCTCACGCGAGCACTGGCAAGAATCATGCAATCGATTTCGGTGCGGAGCGAAGCGGCCGGATTACGCTCGATGAAAGGATTTTGTCCGTGCCGCAACCTGCCGCTCTCTCCTGAGTCATTTCGCCGTCGTTTTCGAGCGCCGGCGGAGAAGGGTGACCGCCACCAGAACGCCCGCGGCAGCCAGCCCATAGGTACTCGGCTCAGGGACGGGTACGACCGCAAAACCACCCGTGAAGCTGCGATTGGCCGTGCCGAGCGCCGTCGCCGCACCAGTACTAAGGTTCACGGAATACAAGTTGGCCGCGTTGCTCCCGATCGTGTCGACCAAATAGCCAAAGTTGTCCCCACCGCGCGTCAGGATATCAAAACCGATGTTCGGTCCGACATCGAAGCCCAGCGCTCCCACGGAATTCAAGGTGCCGGCGTTGGGTGGGTTTTGGAAAAACAGCGAATTGCTCATGTAGTCGATGTCAAAGAGCGCGGTGATCCCGCCCATGGTGGCGACCGCACTGTTGGTATAGGCGACCGCGCCGATGCTCCCCGTCAGCAAGCCATCAACCGCCGCAATTCCACCGGTGTCGGAGTTCAGCCGCAGATTTGTGCCGTTGTTCCCCGTGAGGCGGATGCGAATACTGCCATCCGCCTGGAGCGTCGTCGGGTTAAAATCAAAGCCGAACGAAGAGGCCGTGCTCAAATCGTAGCTCAAGGCTCCGACGGTTCCCGCGGTCGCAAAGCCGACGCCGATTCCCATGGCTGCGCCGGTAGCAACGTCGACGGTGTAGAGACGCGTCGTGGTTGCTCCGACATCGATCGCAAAAAGCGTCGAGGTGCCGGGGCGGAAATCAATGCCCTCGGGGACGAAGCCCAAGTTGCCGATCGTGCTCGCCGCTGTCGGAGCGGAAAGGTTGAGGGAGAAAAGACTCCCGAAGGCATCGACGCCAACGACGGTTTGCGACCGGCCGTTGACGGCGGCGAGGAATGCAAGACTCGCAACGGAGGCGAGGCGGAGAAGGCGGACAGAGATGAATTTCATGGAGGAATGCTGATGAGTATGGGTGGGACCGGACCGCTGGACATGCGCGCTACGCGTGACGACACCGTGTGGACTCATGCGAACGCCGAATACTGCCCGGATCAGGTTACCCCTGACCGTGAGACTGGGAGGATCCTCGTAACGGGCCTGAAGAACCCCGCCCGTTTCGGCTCAGTGATCTTCGCGATCACGCCCCGGCCACGCTCTTAACACGAATGTTTCATGACACTCACCGGATCGACACGCAAAGCCCGCACGGTGCGTTCGACCAACATCCAAATCGAATGCACTTCATTTCTCCTTCCACCCGCCACCGCTTTTTTGCTTTCTCCTCCGACCGTGTGCGGCTCGCCGGCGCTTTACTGATCGGAATAATCGGTTCCGCTCCCGACGCGAGAAGTCAGGCCACCGTCAGCCCCAACCCACCGACCGCGAACGGACTCTCCGTCGACGAAACCATTTCGCTCCAGAAATTCGTCGTCACCGGTTCGAACATTCTCCGCACCGACATGGAAAAAGTGGTGCCCATCACCGTGCTCAACCAGGACGCCATCAACGCGCGCAACGCTTTCACCCCCGTCGACCTGCTCACGTCGCTGCCGCAGGTGACGAATCTTCCGGAAAACGAAACGCGCACCGGTTCCTCCGGCGCACGCGGCGACAACGCCAATATTAATTTCCGCAACCTCGGCGCCACCGGCAGCTTGATTCTGATCGATGGACGTCGCATGGCGATCAACCCCATGACGGCGGGACTCTCCCAGGCCGTGAACGTGAATCAGTTGCCGACCCAAGGCATCGATCGCGTCGAAGTGCTGCGCGACGGCGCCTCGGCCGTCTACGGATCCGACGCCGTGGGCGGTGTCGTCAACTACGTCATGCGCCGGGATTTTCGGGGAACCGAATTGAACCTCCGCTATGGCGTGCCGGAAGGTCGAGGCGGGCAGTACGCGCAGGCCGCTCTCACTTACGGATCGCCGTTCGCAAATGGCCGCGGACGCTTCGTGGGCACGCTCGACTTTCTTTATCGCGAAGCGATCTACCTGCGCGATCGCGACTATACCGTGACCTCGAACACCACCGCGCGGGCGCCCGCGCCGTTCAACGTCCTGGGAAGCTCCTTCGATGCGCGCACCCCCCGGGGATTTTTCCCCACCTTCCGCGTCGGCACGAGTTCGGCCAGCAACTACCTCTTACTCGTGAACGGCACGCCGACACTGACCACCGCGGCGCCGAACCGGACGGCGAACCCGGAATTTTATCTCGACCTCAATAATTTCGGCATGTCCCAGCCGCGCGCCCGCCGCCTGAATTCGTTTTCCTCGCTCGAGTACGACCTGACCGAACGCGTGACGGCGTTTGCCGATTTCTCCTACTACAAATCCGAGTCCACCATGGTGCGCCAGCCCCTCGCGCTGAACGCGCCCACCACCGATGCGCTCGCCGTGTTGTCCGTCGACAATCCCTACAATCCGTATGGCTCGCGCTTCTACGACGCGGCCGGCGCGCCCAACTCCGATGGCACCGCCCGGCTCACCGGCGCGCCGCGGACTGTTAGCCTGGTCTCGTTGACGATCCTCGATCTACCGGTGGAGGAAATCAAAACCAGCGCCGATGCCGTGCGCTTCACCGCCGGACTCAAGGGCCGCATCGCCGACACCTGGAGGTGGGAGACGGCGGCGTTCTACAACCGCGTCCGCGGTTCCGACAACGCCAACAACGATGTCCGCGAAAGCCTTTTTCAGGAAACGCTCCGACGCACCGACACCACAGCCTACAATCCCTTCGGTTACACCTTCAAGGTGCAGGGCAGTGCCGTGGTCGTGGACCGACCCTTCACGAATCCGAAGTCAGTCGTGTCGGCGTTCGCCCGCACCTTCTCGCGCAACGCCGAGAGTTGGATCGCCAGCGCCGACGCCCGCGCCACCGGGCGCGTGTTCACACTGTGGAGCGGTGACGTCAAAGCGGCGCTCGGCGCCGAGCACCGGCGCGAAGATCTGCAGGATCTCCGCCCTCCGTTTAGCGGCGAAAATCCCGCCGGCTCCGGCCTCGACCCGTTGAACAACGATTTCATTCTGCACCCGGCCCGCCCGGATGTGCGCGGCGATCGCAAGGTCACCAGCTTCTACGCGGAAACCGTGATTCCCCTCGCCGCGCCGAAGAATGGAATCCCGCTCGTCAACTCGCTTGAACTCACCGCTTCGGCCCGGCACGAACGCTACAGCGATTTCGGCAGCACCACGAAACCCAAGTTCGGCATCAACTGGCGCCCCGTTTCCTTCCTGATGCTCCGCGGTTCGTACAACAAGGGATTCATGGCTCCCAGCCTGGCTGCGTTGTACACCACTCCGCGCTGGAGCATCAGTGCAGGCGCCGGCGATCTCGACCGCTACCGGAACCCCGTGACCGCCGAGGGGCCTTACATTCAGCGCAACTATTTCGGGGGCAACCCAGCGCTGAAAGCCTCCGAGTCCGAAGGCAAAACCGCTGGCCTCGTGATTGACGTGCCACGTATCAAGGGCCTCAGCCTCACCGCGGACTACTGGCAGGTTCGCCGCGTCAATCTGCTTGGCCAGCGCAGCACGGACCAGATTTTCACCAGCGACACCGCCAAGCTCCAGGCCTACGTGAAGGAGCAGTTGTCTGCCGGCAAGGCGATCAACGCGATCGATCTCGGCAGCGGCACGGCCGACTACAAAGGCGATCCGGACATCACGCGTCTCACCCCGACGGCAGCGGACGTCGCGAGCTTCGCCGCCTACAACGCGGCCAATCCGGGAAACCCGCAGGCGGTCGCGGGCCGGATTTTTTCGAACAACACGCCCTTCCTTAATCTGGCGAGCAGCTACGATGAGGGCGTGGATCTGGGCTTGAGTTACGTGCTGCCCAAACTCCCTTTCGGCAACATCACGCTCACCTCCGATTGGTCCTATCTCACGGCCTCGAACACCACGTCGCTTCCCTCGAACGTCCCTCCGGTGACGACCAATAATATGAATGTGGGCGGCGCTTCCCGCTGGCGCGGCACCTCCGTCGTCGCCTGGCGGAACGGCAATTGGACGGGCTCCCTCGGCGCTTACTACGTCGGCTCTTCCCAAGACACCGGCGCGTCCACGACCCAGGCGGTCTACGAATCCCTCGGGCGCCCATCCTACATCGCGAAGCATTTCACCGGGGGAACCTATGTCTATCGCTACCGCATTCACGACTCGGTGAGCTTCAATGCTTCGGTCGGCTACCGCTTTGGTTCCCGGGCAGGCGAATGGCTCCGCGGCACCAGGGTTCGCTTTGGCGTCATCAACTTGGCGGACAAAGCCCCCCCGCTGACGTCCGGCCAATTCTCGTACAGCCCTTCGGTTAATGGTGGACTCGTGGTCGGTCGCACGTGGACGCTCGACCTCACCAAATCGTATTGATCGCCTCCGCATTCAAAAACTTCCCATGTCCGCTTTGCCGTTCCGCATCCTCGCCGGCCTGACGCTGGTCTCCGCTGCCTTCGCCGCGGAAAATCCCGCTCCTTCCGCGCCGATCGATCCTGAGCGCGCCGCGGAGCGGGCATGGCTCGCGTCGCTGCCGGCGGCACCGCCGGCCGAACTCACGCGTCACGGACTCGTCGCGGAAGAACTGCGGCGCTGGAAACCGCGCGGCGGCAATCAGGGCGTGGCCGTGGACGAACGATATTTCTACGCGATCGGAAATTATCTCGTCGGCAAATACGACAAAGTCAGCGGGCAGCGCGTCGCGGAGTGGGTCGGCCTGCGCGGCGGCGCGACCATTCACCTGAACGGCGGGTTGATCCAGGATGGCCAGCTCGTGCTGGCGCATTCGAATTTTGCACAGCTGCCGATGGCGAGTTCGCTTGAGTATTTCGATCCGGCGACGGTGCAACCGGTCAAGTCAGTGAGCCTGGGAATTCGCCACGGTTCACTGACATGGGCGGAGAAGAAGGACGGTTTTTGGTGGGCCTGCTTCGCGCACTACAACGATCAAGGAACCGGCCCTGCCACCGACAATCGTCATACGCTGGTCGGCAAATTCGACGAGCGCTGGCAATTATTGGAATCGTGGATTTTCCCGCCGCAAGTGATTGCTTCCTGGGGCAAGAGCAGTTCCTCGGGCGGAAGCTGGGGCGATGACGGTCTGCTCTACACCACGGGCCACGACGCGAAGGAGCTGCACGTTCTCCGGTTGCCGAAAATGGGAATCGCCCTCGAATACATCACAACGATCGACGTTCCTTTCGAAGGACAATCCTGGGCTTGGGACCGCAGCCAGAAGCGGGTGATCTACGGCATCATTCGACGCACCGGTGAAGTGGTCGTGGCCCGCATCCCGGAGATCCCCGCGAAAGTGCTGCAGCGGTAACGCGGCCGGTGCCCGGCCCTTCGGATGGCCGCCAACGAAACGGACGCGATAAAAACACGCGCGCGATAAACGCCTGATCTCCGATCGCTCGATCAGACCGCGCGCTCAACCGGACTGAACCGTCGTTAAAGTTAACATGCGCCGGAGCAAGCTCCGGCGCATGTGAAGAAACTGATGCACCTTAACATTCATATTGGTCCGGGGAGCGCACGCGTCTCGCGTGCCGGTTCGGGCGTC
>JBDSSU010000571.1:0-9040 GCA_039928635.1 Opitutaceae bacterium
CCTCACGCTGGAGAAACGACTGCAAGGCATTGACGCCGTCGTGGTGATCGAGGATGCGGCGAAAAACTATCCTCGACCGCGTTGAAGGCCGCGATCGCACGGGGTCGGGCCAGAATGGCGCTGAAGCCGCCTCGCGCAGCAGACTCTCCAGACGGACCGGACAAGGAGAAAACGGCAACGTATGGTCAGGCAACGCCGCAGTGTCGCCTCAGTTCGGGGCAGGAACTTTTTGGTCTTCGCTGCAAATCCGCGATCGCAAGTGGTGCGTGATCGCACCTGCGCCGGACTCGGCGCGGGTATGCTCAGAATTCACGTGAGTGTTGCTTAGGCGCCTCGACGTGGGTCTGCGAACCCCACAATTTGGGGTACATGAGACTCCTTCGAACACTTCAAGCCGCTCTGCTTCTTTTCATCGGCTCATTGCACGCCCAGATCCCTTACACCGGAGGACCCTACAGCGAAACATTCGACGGACTGCCCGGTACCGGCGCGGCATCGACAATTATTGGCCCACGCCTGAGCGGTGGATCGATCGCGGTTTACGACCTGGCGGCTTATGGGCTGCCGTCGTGGGTGCTCTCGAATCACGCCGGCACCGGGGCGAATGCGCTCTTCGGCGTGGGCAACGGGTCCGGCAACGCCGGGGCGGTCCTCTCGTACGGCGCCACAGGAAACGCTGACCGCGCCTTGGGCTCCCTCGCGAGTGGCGCGGTCGCTTCGCGTTTCGGGGTGACCCTGATCAACTCCACCTCGGCTCCGATCACCCAACTGACGGTGAGCTACACCGGAGAGCAATGGCGTCGGGGATCGGCAGCGGCGAATGTGCTGAGCTTCAGCTATGCGTTGGGCGCAGTTGATCTGAACACCGGGGCGTTTGTTTCCGTGTCTGCGCTCGACTTCATCGCGCCTTCCACCGCCGGCAGCAGTATCGCCACGGTCGGCAACGATCCTGCTTTTCGCACCGCGCTTTCGTCCACCCTCACGGGACTGCAATGGGCCCCCGGACAGACGCTGACCTTGCGTTGGTCTGACCTCGATAATTCCGGCAGCGACGACGGGCTCGCGATCGACGATCTGGTCATCGGCGAAGGCTCGGTGGTGCAACTGCCCGAACTCGTAAGCACCATGCCAGCGTCCGGAGCATCGGCCGTATCCAGCGAGTCCCCCCTCGTGCTGAACTTTTCGGCTCCCGTGAATGTGGCGGGTCCCTGGTTCAGTCTGGTCGGGAGTAACAGCGGGACCATTTTGGCCACGGTCACTGGAGGCCCGCAGACGTTTACGCTCACGCCCACCCCACCGTTTTCCGGAGGCGAGTCCGTCACCCTGACCGTCTTCGCAGCCGGAGTTTCCGACGCCGCCACCGGAACGCTCCACCCGGCCGCGGATGAGACGGTTACGTTCACCGTGGCGTCGAACATACCGGTGGGGATTCATGCGGTTCAAGGCAGCGGCACTGTAACACCACTTCTCAACCAGATCGTCACGGTCCGAGGAGTCGTCACCGCTTCCTTCCAAGGCGTGGGGGGACTGGGTGGCTTCTATCTTCAAAGCGCCACCGAGGAATCTGACAACAGTGCGGAGACTTCGGAAGGGGTGTTCGTCTTTAACCAGAGCTTCCCCGTTACCGCGGGCGAATACGTGCAAGTCACGGGTCGCGTCGTGGAGTTTGGTAATGCAGGTCGCACGCAAACGGAAATCACGTCGGTGCTATCGGTGACCAAGCTTGGGTTCCGGGCCTTGCCAGATCCGATCGCGGTCGAACTGCCCTTCGCGTCCCTCGTCAGCCCTGAGAAATACGAAGGCATGCGCGTGGCGCTTCCGCAGACGCTCACCGTCACGGATACGTTCACCCTGGGCCGCTTCGGTGAGGTCACGCTCAGTGTCGGTCGCTTGCCGAACCCGACCAACGTCGCCGCTCCGGGAGTCGCCGCGCTCAACCAGGCGATTAGCAATCTGCTGAACCAGATCGTCGTCGATGACGGAGTGGGAGCGAGCTATCTCACCCCGACGCCTTACCTGGCTGACAGCGCCGGGCTGGGCATCACGCGTCGTGCGGGCAGCACCACGACCGGAGTCGTCGGAATTCTCGACGAGAAATTCGGCGGTTACATCATTGAGCCGACCGAAGCGTTAACCTTCAACGACGCCAACCCGCGCACGAGTCCGCCTCCGGTTCAGGGCAGCCTGCGCGTGGTCGGTGCCAACGTCCTCAACTACTTCAATGGTGACGGTCTCGGTGGCGGGTATCCAACTTCCCGTGGCGCCGACACGCCCACGGAGTTCGAGCGGCAGCGCGCGAAAATCATCGCTGCGTTTATCGCGTTGGCGCCCGACATCCTCGGCGTGACCGAAATGGAAAACGACGGGGCGAGCGCCACCAGTGCCCTGGCCGATCTCGTCCGCGGATTAAACGCCGCCGCCCCCGCCGGCACGACCTACGCGTACATCGCGAGCGCCGACGTGGATGCCACGAGCGACGAAATCGCGAACGCCCTGATCTACCGCGTCGAAACGGTCGAACCGGTGGGACTGCCCGCCGCACTCAATCATCCCTATTTCCTCGGGCTGGCGCGCTCGCCGGTGGCCCAGACCTTTCGGGAGAAACTAACCGGCGCGAAACTCACCGTTTGCATCAACCACTTTAAGTCGAAAGGCAGCGTGTCGACGGGGCCCGTGGCGACTGATGGCATTGTGCCGAATCCCAATCTCGACCAGAATGACGGACAGGGTAACAGCAACTACGTGCGCACGCGGCAAGCCCAGGCGTTGGTGAGCTGGCTTGCGACGGATCCCACGGACAGCGGCGACCCGGATTTCCTGATCATCGGCGATCTCAACGCCTACGCGAAAGAGGATCCCATCCGCGTGATCGAGAACGCCGGCTACATTAATCTCACCGAGGTCTTCGAGGGAGTGGGCGGCTACTCCTATTCTTTCAACGGGGAATTCGGGCACCTCGATCACGCCCTGGCCACAGACAGTCTGACCGACCAGGTCGCGGGTGCAGCGACGTGGCACTTGAACGCGGACGAACCGATTTTCTACGACTACAACACGGAGAATAAGAGCGCCGACCAGCTTCCGGTCAATGTGGGCACCGCTTTCCGTTATTCAGATCACGATCCGGTGATCGTTGGGCTGTCGCTCACGGACGCGATCGCTCCGACGATCCGCAATGTCCAAACTTCCGCGTCCGTGTTGTCCCCCGCCAATCACAAAATGGTTCCGGTGACGCTGACCGTGGATGCGGTCGACAACCTCGATCCGTCGCCGGTGAGCCGGGTTGTTTCGGTGACGTCCAATCAGCCGGCGAACGACGTGGGCGATGGCAACACCGAGGTCGATTGGATCATCACGGGAAACCTTCAGCTCCAATTGCGGGCGGAACGTTCCGGTAAATCGGGCGAGCGCGTCTATACGATCGTCGTCGAGAGCCGCGACGCCGCGGGAAATGTGAGCACCTCGTCGGTGACGGTGAAGGTGCCGAGGTAACCGTCACGTACCGAACCCGCGCCTGGCGACCGTACAGTCACAGGAACAGGCGCGGGGGGAACGAATGAAACCCAATTTGTTACTTTGTCGCCGGGCAAAGAATGCGAGGAGCCGCCGAATCGTGGTAACTTCACGGCGATGGAGAGGGGTCATGTCGTGAATCTTGACAGCGTCTTGCCCAGTCCCCGCGTCAATCGATTGAGTACTCCGTCAAGATTCACGACATGAACCTCCTTTCCGCCCCTCCTCGATGGGACCGGCCGAAGGCGCCGCTACTTGGCGGCGGCGAGCCAGCCGAGCGAAACGAGAAACGCATCGGTTGCGGCGAGGGTGGCGCGGTAGTTCGAGTTGTCGCCGCGGCCGTAGTTGAAGAAGCCGTGCGTCTGGCCCTCGTAGCCGACGAGTTCGCAGCGGTTGCCGGCGGCCTTCATCGCGCGGGCGAACGCCTCGGCGGTGGCGTAGGGGACGG
Source organism: Opitutaceae bacterium (assembly GCA_039928635.1). Classification (GTDB taxonomy): domain Bacteria; phylum Verrucomicrobiota; class Verrucomicrobiia; order Opitutales; family Opitutaceae; genus DATAKE01. Next base: position 3,962 of record JBDSSU010000571.1, read on the forward strand.
TGGTGTCCGCCTTGCCGTGGAAGATGATCGCGGGGGGCGCGCCTTTTTTCACGTGGTGCGCGGGCGAAATATTTTTTGGTTCCGTGCCGAGGCGTTCGGCGGGGACCTGCGTGCCGAAGCCCTTGAGTTCGAGGCCGGGCAGCTCGGCGAGGACGAGCGCGGGGTTGAAGAGCACGAGCGCGTCGGGGACGGCGCTCACGGAGGGGTCTTCGCCGGGCTCGTCGAGGCCGGAGATGATCGTGGCGGCGGCGATGTGGCCGCCGGCGGATCCACCACCCGCGGCGACGCGGCGAGGGTCGAGGCCGAGGCGAGCGGCGTTGGCGCGCAGCCAGCGGACGGCGGATTTTGCATCTGCGACGCAATCGACGGGCTTGGCGTTTTGGCGCGAGGCCACGCGGTAATCGGCGGTGATCGCGACCATCCCGCGCGCAGCGAGGGCGCGGCAGTGCTGCTCGAACTGCACGGGCGAGCCGTTGGTCCAGCCGCCGCCGAAGAAAAATACGATGGCGGGGCGATTCGTCTTCGCGCCCGTGGTGGAAGCGGGCGGCTCGAAAATCCAGAGCGAGAGCTTCGTCTCGCCAACGGTCTTGTAGATTTCGGCGCGCGCACCCTCGAAGGAAGGCGGGTAGGCGTTGGCGGCGAACGAAGCGGGAACCAGTGAAAGCAAGGCGAGGAGACAGAGGGTGGGCCGGCTCATGGCGCGAAATGGAAATCGCCGCGTCGCGGAAGGCCAGCCCGTTCCCTCAAATCCAGCGCGCGAGCAAGCGGGCGAGGCACGCGAGGAGGATCATCCCAACGATGGCTGCGGGGAGAAACAGGGATGGGTAAAAGTGGTCGTGTCACGAACCGAGACAGCACTCATTTTCAGCTATTACAGCGAGTGTTGGAGTGGCTGGTGCGACGCGAGCGGGGCGCGTTCAGGACTTTGCGCGCCGGACCGCCTTGGGCTTCTTCGCCGTCAGTGTCGGCTTCGCGGGCTGGGGTTTGATGCAGCGGCTCGGATCGGCGCCGATGGTTTCGCAGAGTTCTCTGACGGCTTTTTCCCGCTCCGCCAGGTCCGGCGTATTGAAGCGCAGAAAAAACGGGCGGTGGTTCCAGTCGAAGGCCGATGCGGATTTGCCGTGCAGGAAATACAGCATGGCGGCGAAGTGACACGCGGTGCCGCCGTCACGGTCCATCAACCCGCGCAACAGGGCGGTCATGATCTCGGGCGGATGAAAGGTTTCGACCTCTAGCAAAGCCTGCGTGAGTCCGCTGTAGTTATCCGCTCCGCGGAGCGCGTTGACGAGGGAGGCGGTCCGTTCGGATTCCGTCATCAGCTCCGGAGCGTGGGAGTGCACCGCCATCCGCACCTGCGTGTCCCCGGACTTGAAGGCCGCTTTGAGTGCGTCATTGGCGCGGGGGGAATTCAAGGCGGCCAGCGCCTCGACATCGCGCCAGTCGCTGTTTCTCCGCTCGATCAGCAGGTCCTCGATCGCTTTCAGCTCCTCGGGATTTGCCTGCTTGATCAGGTCCAGATCGTAGCCGATGCCGTCGTGCCATTTCTCGTAGTCGATCTCCATGCTGGCTTTGAAGCGCGCGAGGATGGACTTCGGATCGGACAACAACTTTCCCCGGACGGCGCGCTCCGCGGGCGTCAATCGCGACTGCGCCCCGACACGCACGTGTGGTTCTGAAGAATAGTCTCTCTCGGCCATATCCGGGAAACGTTTGGCGTTGGCGGCGCGTTCCCGCGCGTCGAGGGCGTCGCGGATGGCGTCCATGTCCGGCGGCGGCTTCGGCGGATGCGCCGGTTCCAGCACGAAGAAGTGGCGCTTCGCATCGGTGAACTCGCCGGAGTAGCTGCTGCTGTTGCGATCGTAGAAATCCAGATCGGGAGTTTTTGTCCGCGCCCGCGTGGTCACTGCGCGCGCCAGCTTGATGTAGGCTCCGCACGGAGCGGCGGGGAATCCGTGGGAAAATTCGGCGATGGTGTTTCCGGCGGCCAGCTCGGCCGTGACCAACTCGCGCAGGACGACGGGAAATTGAGCGAACTCTTTTTCAAATTGGGCGGGAATTTTCATCAGCTGTTTGGTTCAAAGGGGATTCGGGTCGTCGGGTTGCGGGGCGACGCCGGCCCATTCGTACAGATAAAAGACCGCGACGCGGCGCGTGCGGGTTGACGCTCGAGCCGTGGCTATTTCGCCGGCGGATCGCCGGCGAGTGGTTCCACGCCGGCCCACTCCTTCATGTAGTAGCTGGCGATTCGGCGCACATCGCGCGTCATCGCGTCGCTGTCCGTGCGCACGCGGGAGAGCGCGAGAATCTCCCGCAACTCCGGGATGAAGTCGCCCTGGCATTTCTCACGGAGCACGATCGCCGCCACGATCCACGCGTTAAAACGCGCGTCGGCATCGGCGGCGGCATGGTAGCCCGGGTCCTGCTCAGGCGTGCTGGCGTTGAATTTCCGAATGCGTTGCGCGAGGTCGCGGCCGGTCTCGGTGACGAGGGGATTCAGCGCGGCGTCGGGCTTCAACAGTTTGCCGACGAGATACATCGCATCGGTGGCCAGCTCGGTCTTCTCGTCCATCATCGCTGCCTTCAATTCGGCGACAAAGCCGGAGCGCGTGCTGATGCGCTGCGTCGCGGCCGCGCACCGCGCCTCCGGTTGGTCGTGTCGGGTATAGCGCAGCCAATCCTGGAGCGGAGCGTCGGCAGCGAGCGCTTCGAATTTCGCCTGCGCGGCCGCTTCCTCCTGCGCGGACTTTTCTTCCTCGGAAGGTTCGCGCGGCGCGGGTTCGGTCATCTGCACCTTATAACGGAGATTGAATTTTTTCTCGGGTGGCGGCTCGGCGGTGCCGGCATCCCAAGCGGAGTCGACCCACTTGCTCCATTCCATATCAACACGGCCGGGGTGCGAGCGGAGCGGCAGCCCAAACGTGAGGCTTTGCTCCTGGCTGAAGCGGACGTCCATGACCTTGTTTGCCGAACTGGTGTGCAGCGGCACGACGGCGGTCACGATCCAGTAGCCGTTTTCCTGCCTGGCGTGCGTGAGATCGAGTTTGCCCTGCTGCTGGTAGCGGCCGGTGCCGGGCACCCGCACGCACGCGTAGCTGCCGTATTCGTCCGCCGTTTCCGGGAGAGTAAAACCGCTCGGGGCGCGAACCTCGATCGCTAGTTCGAGGGATCGGTCGTCGATTTTCGGCGCGAAGTCGGCTTTCAGCCACGCGAGGCCGAGGGCGACTCCGCCCAGCGCAACAACGGCGCCGCAAGAAATCCCCAGCGCTTTGAAAAATCCCGGATCGGCCATGCCCGCGATCCCGCGGCTCACAACGAGGCCGAGCCCAAATGCGACGGCGCCGCCGACCAGTGCCATCGCGATCATGAGGTAGCCGGCGGCACCCTCGCGGTTGGAGACGTGAAGCCATTCGCTGCAGGCGGAGGTGACGAGGCCCGCGACGACGAGACCGACCACGCCCGAGAGGCCGGCGACAAAGAAGGAGGAAGTCCAGGACATGGTGCGAAAGGAAGGAAGGGGTTGGGGGAAGTTTGGACGTTGCGCACGCGACTTCAGGTGCCGCCTGAAAACAACGCGCGCGCCAGCCGCGCCAGTCCGGCGCCGACGAAATACACGAGCAGAGCGCACGTGCCGATGGCGAAGGCCATGTCGAGATTACGCCGGTAGTCAGGCTTCATCCCCAGCGCTTCGCCGAGGAACGTGACCGGAAGCGTGACGATGGCCGCGCCCATTCCTTTGAGAGTGATCCAACCGCCACCGCCTGAGCTCCTGCGGTCACTCGCGACGGCAAAGATTGCCACCGCGATGTAGAGCGCGGAGAGCACGGCGCCGAACGTGGAGCGGGGAAACCAGGCGGGCATTTTAATCGATTCCGGGGGTGGCGGACATGACACGGGTATTATCGAGGTGAGCAGATTTTTTTCAGACCGTGAGCGAGTTCGCGGAAATTATTCCGTCAGCCAGCGGAGCCACACCGGGCCTTGCCAGACCGTCGGCCGCCAGTTCCAGCCGGCGCGCGTGACTGCCTCAACGAGGGGCGTCTTCATTTCGGCGAGGTTGAATTTGTAGCTGTAGCTCAGCTCGGGCTTGAAGCGACCCTGCTCGTCGAGTCGGAGGCCGAAGACGCGGCGCTGCTCCGTCTGGAAAAACACGAGACCGAGCGTCGCCTGCCAGTTGATGCGAGCGCCGTCGGCACCCGCGGACCAATCGTAGCCCGCGGCGTAATCCGTGGCGCGTACGGTGTGGGCGGCTTCGTCGAGCGTCAGGCGGATGCGGAACGTGCGCCGCAGGCCGTGGGCGCGCGCGTGATCGATCCATTTCGCATCGGCGTAGCGCCACGTGGCGAAAAATTCGTTCGATCGTTCGCCGCGCCCGAGGCGGAACGGAACGTCGAGGGCGTTGATCGCTTCGAGACGTGAAACGAGTTCGGTGCTCGCGACAGCGGGAACGCCCGCCACGGCCGGCGAACTGCTCGCCCACCCTGCCCCCTTGAAAAACCAACCGACGTAGAGCGCGACCATGAACAGCAGGCCGGCCACCTTCATACCCGCAGGCTGGAAGATCGCTGCGAGCGGCTGGAGCGCAGGAAAGGCGGGTGTGGCGACGCTCGCTCCGAGCGCGACCGAGCCGGTCACCGCGCTGCTGGCGGCGCGGTGTGCGGCGGCAGCTTCCTTCGTCAGCCCCGTCCAGAAGAAGACGTGCCGCCCCGTGCGCAGTAGCTCGATGTAGTCGGAATTTCTTTGGCGCTTGCCGCGCCAGCCGTGTGCCTCGTCACCGCTCGCGTTCGTGATTTGAAACGTCTGCCAGAGAAACTTCGCGCTGCGACTGGCCGCCTCGGCCGAGGGAAACTGCGCGGCGACCACCGTCTCGCCCGTGCCGACGATGCCGAGCTCGGCGTATTCGGCCTCGGCGAAAAATTCCGGGAAGACCGCCTTGGCGTCGCGAATCTGCGCGGCGGGCAGGTCGGCACCGAAAATTTTTCCGCGCTCCGCGAACTGGCCGTCGCGCACCGCGAGGTGGAAGGTCGATTCGCTTTCGGTGCCGGGCTGATGGGCGCGGACGAGTTCGATGATGAAAAACAC
>JBDSSU010000572.1:0-3772 GCA_039928635.1 Opitutaceae bacterium
CGAGACGCCGAGAGCAGCACGCGAGACGCGCGCGCTCCCCGGACCATTATCGACGTCAAGGTACAGCAGTTTCTGCGAATGCACCGGGGATCCTTGCTCGTTCACGGATTTCGACTCTTCGTGCGCGCGCACAGCTACACCCAGCTGCCAAAACAGCGGAAAGAAGGGAGGGACTCAGATGGGTACGATGGGCGGCAATCCTCACTGGCTGAACCGTGCGCGATGCGGATTCCCGGATCCTTCGTATTTGCCGCGCGTCCTGCTTCGGTCACCCCCTTGTCTCCCCTATGAAAACATCCTCGTCGCTCTGCGCACTCAGTGTGCTCGCCCTCGCCCTCGTCTCATCGCCCTCGCATGCGGCTTCCGCCGTGGAAATGAAGACAGGTAAACCGGAATTCAAGGCGATGAACCAGCTCGCCTTCGGTCCTGACGGTGTCCTGTTCATCGCTGACACGAAAACCGCGGCGATCTTTGCGATCGCTACCGGCGACACGAAGGCGGCGGGTGAAAATGCGACGCTCAAGGCGGAAGCGATTAACCAGAAGATCGCCGCGCTCGCGGGGACTAGTGCCGATCAGATCGAGATCGAGGATCTGGCCGTGAATCCGATTTCGCGCCACGCGTATCTCGCCGTGTCACGTGGCAAAGGGCCGGATGCGGTTCCGCTGCTCGTACGCGTGAAGGCTGACGGCCAACCGGAACTGGTGTCGCTCGACAACGTGAAGTTTTCGCGCGCCGATCTGCCGAATCCCGCAGCCGATGAATTGATCGGTCAGGGAAACCGGGCCCAGAATCGCCGCCTCGAGGCGATCACCGATATCGCCTACGCCGATGGACGCGTGTTTGTGGCGGGACTTTCCAACGAGGAGTTCGCTTCCACCTTGCGCACGATCCCGTACCCTTTCACGCGGGTTGATCGCGGGACCTCGGTGGAGATTTATCACGGCGCGCATGGCGCGTTCGAGACCCGTTCGCCGGTGCGCACGTTTGTGCCGTACAAGGTCGGCGATGTTTCGCAGCTGCTGGCCGCGTACACCTGCACTCCTTTGGTGCAGTTCGCCCTCAGCGATTTGCAGCCCGGCGCGAAAGTCATGGGTAAAACCATCGCCGAGTTCGGTGCCGGCAACCGGCCACTCGACATGATTGTTTATCAGAAGGGTGGGAAAGATTACCTGCTCCTCGCCAACAGCAGCCGCGGCGTGATGAAGGTCGCCGCGGACCAAATCAGTGGCGCATCCGCGATCACGCAGAAAGTCGCCACGACCACCGAAGGCATTAAATTTGAGAAGATTGATTGGGCCGGGGTGAGTCAGCTTGACCGATCTGGCGAAAGCTACGCGGTCGTCGTGCGTAAAGGGGAAGCGGACGCGTGGAATCTGGAGACCTTGGCGCTTCCGTGATCGGGCGGGCAGAGCTGCCGCAAAATCGGTTTCGGGCGAGGGCGACCTTCCGTGGCGGTTGGTCGCCCCGCCTTTTTTTCGTCGGGCTGATTGTGGCCGTTGTCCCCGCGTGGGGGCAGCCTTACTCGATTCAATGGCGCGCCGAGCCAGCGCCCGTGGCTGTCGAGGTCGACGGCCTTACGGCGGAGCAGCTAGGCGCTTTTGGGCGTAGCGGCGTTTCGGCTGCGGAGTGGCAACGCGTTTTTCCGGTCTTCGCCCAGCAAGGGAATGACGCATCGATGCCTCCGATGGCGGGTTCGTGGACGACGGTCGGGAATCGGCTGCGCTTCGAGCCGCGTTTCCCGCTGACCCGGGGCGTGCGTTATCGGGCGGAGTTTCGTTCAACCGGCGGAGCGCCGTTGATTTCGTTCTTCGAACTTCCCGCCGACATGACGGCGGCGACCACGCACGTCGCGCAAATTTTCCCGAGCGGAGATCGTTTGCCCGAAAATCAGCTGAAATTCTACGTGCAGTTTTCCGCACCGATGAGCCGGGGCGGAACCTATCAACACATCCATCTGCGCAATGCGGCGGGCGCAGAGATCGACCTCCCGTTTCTGGAACTCGAGGAAGAGTTATGGGACCTGACGATGACGCGGCTCACTTTGTTGATTGACCCGGGTCGGATCAAACGGGGCGTTAAACCGCTCGAGGACGATGGTGCCGTCTTCGAAGCCGGAAAGAACTACTCGCTCGCGATCGACGCCGGGTGTCGTGATGCGGCAGGTCGGCCGCTGCTGTCGGGGTTCGAGAAGAAAATCCAGGTGATTGCCGCGGATCGGATCCCGCCGGACCCGGCGCGTTGGAAAATCTCGTCTCCGTTGGCCGGCACCCGCGAAGCGCTGGTGGTGGATTTCGATGAGCCCATGGATCACGCGCTGGCTTTGCGTTTGATTGCGGCCGTTCGGAAAGAGGGCGGAAAAAATACCGGAATCGCCGGGGATGCAGCCCTGAGTCGGCAAGAGCAGCGCTGGTCTTTTGTTCCCACGCACGCCTGGCCGGGCGGTGCTTACCAACTGATCGTGCAAACCAACATCGAAGATCTGGCGGGAAACAATATCGGAAAAGCTTTTGACGTGGATGTGCGTGGCGAAGAGCAGCGGCAATTGTCGGGCAACACAGTGAGCCTGGACTTTTCCGTCCGCTAGCTAGCACTACTCCGTTAGGTCGAATGTAGGCCGGGTGCCCTCACCCCGCGGGGCATGCGGCCCGAATGCGGGGTGAGGGCACCCCGCCTACAACAAGGCGATTTTCCAGAGCAGAAATGCCCCACCTTACGGAGTAGTGCCAGGTACGGCGAAATGGCGCAGCTGACGGGCACGGGCGAACGGCCCCTGTTCCGAGCCCACGGGCGGGACGCCCGTGCTACATCGGCACCCGACACCAGATCCGAGAATCGTGCGACGAATGAACTTCGGAGAATTTATTTGATGACAACTTATTTTTCGCGCCCCGCCGCCCAGAGCACACCGCGCGAAACGAGTCCGATGAACACCGGATCAGCCCACGTCGCAGAACTGTGGCCGACCGTGGTGCCGAAGACGCGCGCACCATGGTAGTCGCTCGTCCAGATTACGGGATATTCTTTGCCGTCCTGCGGGCTGACTGAGGTCGCCAGCGCCTTCGTCGTAGGCCATGCCTTTTCGATGACGTAGAGTTCATCCACCGGCGTCAGCCACTCGGTGGGAAATTCGCGCAGGGCCGCATGACTGCTCATCACCGGCTTTACCAAGACCCGGCTGGCGCTATCGTGACGACGGCTTGTTACGCCCAAAAATTCCCGCCAGTCGTCGATCGTGGCGGCACGATAGGAGTGCATCGCGCAGTGGATGACGACCGCGGGTTTACCGGCTCGATGACCGGCGGTGATCTTGCGGATATAAGCCGGATCGTCGGTATCGGCGAAACACTCGTTGTGCACGATCACGTCGTAAGGCTTCGCCCAGTCGGGATCGTCGTAGAGTTTGATTTGTCCGCGGGTGGTGGTTCCGCCCTCGTTGATGACCGTCCAGGTGACGTCGCCGAATTTCTTCATGCCTTCGATCAGGGCGTTCGCTTGCAGTTTGTAATCGTGGCAACAACCACCGGTGATCAGCAACGCGCGCACGGGCGCGACGGGGGCAGCAGCCGGGACAGCGGAGAAAAGCGAGACAGCGGCAAAGCAGGTCGCGACGATCAAGGCGGCAGGTCGAATTTTCATAGGGGTAAGGACATTAATTTTTTTTGGGGGTACAGGGATCAATCGGAATTTCGCGGCGAAGGAGAGGACACTCAGCCGAGCAACGATGGCGGACAATCAGTTTGGACGAAAACCCAGGTCGGTGAGTTCGCTG
>JBDSSU010000573.1:0-7587 GCA_039928635.1 Opitutaceae bacterium
TTGAGACGCGTCCGTTGGATTGAATTGAGCAGCCGACTAATCGCCGCCGCGGCTGCCCTTCGCCTCGACCGCACGTTGGTCAACTGGCCGTCAACTCCTCACCCGATACGGCGTTGACGTCAGCCCAGCCTGAATTTCGGCCAGGGCCTTGTTCACCTCTTCATCGTTCAACGTCCGATCGGGGGCGCGGAAAACGAAGGAGAAGGCCAGGCTCTTCGTGCCTTCGGGCAAGCCCTTGCCTTGATAGACGTCGAACACACTCACGCCCTCGAGCACGAACGCGTTGCCCACTGCAGCGCGGGCCAGCTTGGCGAGCGTTTTGCGAACCTCGTCCGCTGGCGTGGCGAGATCCACCAACAGCGCGAGATCGCGGAGGGCGGCGGGTTGCAGGCTGAAATCGGCGTGGCGCCGACGGCCCGCATCGGAGGGGATTTTCTCGGGGAGAATCGCGAAAATGCCGCCGTAAACTTTTCCTTCCAGGCCCAGCGACTTCACCATCGCGAGATTCAGCAGACCGAAACGCGCGGCCCACCCGTGGGCAATATCGCCGGCAAACGCGGACTGGCCTTCCTGCCAGCCGAAATACGAATCTCCCGCGATCGTCGTCAGCGGCTGGCGCGAAAAATCGATTCCCGCCGCCGTGGCGAGCGCGCCCACATGGTGTTTCACCGAGTAGAAATCGACCGGCGCTCGAGGGAGCCAGGTACGGTCGCCCCGGGGCTCCGCGATGATGAATGCCACCGCAGCACACTCGAAGTTCTGGCCCTGGTGCTCCATGAAAACCCGGCCCGTTTCGCAGAGACGCGAGGCCGCGACGCCACGCGATTGATTGAGTTTCAACGCGTCCAGCAGACCAGTGATGAGCGTGGGCCGGAGATGGGATTGGTCATCGACGAAAGGATTGGCGAGCGCGAGTTCCGCCCCGGAGGTTTGCGAAACCCAGAGCGCGAGCTCCCTGGCGGGGCGAAGCGTGTAGTTCACGCACTCGTGGAAATCATGGCCCACGAGATAATCGGTGACGCGGCGGTTGAAGAGCACGACAGCGTCGTCTTCTCGCGCCAGACCGGGTGACATCACGACGGCGGCGGGGATTTTTTCGGTGCCGTAGATCCGCAGGACTTCTTCCACCAGGTCGATGGGACGGTCGAGGTCGTCGCGCCAGCTCGGAATGCTGAGCGTCCAGGCGATGCCGCGGGCGGGTTCCTCGGTGGGTTCCTCGCGGATGACGGTCAACTCGAGCGATTCAAACGCCGCGCGCATGTCCTCGGCCGGGATGTCGAAACCCAGTTTGTCGCAGATGTAATCGTGCGTGACGACGATCTCGCGTTCCCACGGGACATCACCGCCGACCCGATAAACGGGCCCCACCACTTTTCCACCCGCAGCCTCGACGAGGAGATCGACGGCGCGCCAGGCGGCTTCCCGTGCCGCATGGGGATCGACTCCGCGTTCATAACGATACGAAGAGTCGGAGGAGAGTGCCAGTTTGCGGGAGGTCGCGCGCACCGACTGCCGCCGAAATACCGCGCACTCGAGCACGATGTCCGTGGTGTCGGCCGAGACGCCGGAGTTTTCGCCACCCATGATGCCCGCGATGACTACCGGGTGATGCGCATCGGCGATCACGAGCATGCGGTGGTTGAGCGTGCGCTCCTTGCCGTCGAGCGTGACGATCTTTTCGCCGTCCGTCGCCGCGCGCACCACGATTTCGGCTCCACCCAGCTTTTTGGCATCGAAAGCGTGCAACGGCTGGCCGGTTTCAAGCATCACGTAATTTCCCACATCGACCACGTTGTTGATGGGACGCACGCCCACCGCGGAAAGCCGTCGCTGCATCCAGGCGGGACTGGGGCCGACTTTGATTCCGGCGATGAGATGGGCAATGTAGAGCGGGCAGTCGTGAGGCGAGTCGACGCGAACGTTGCGGAGCAAATCGGTCCGGGCGGGAGCATCGCCGAAGTCGCCGCGGAATTTCTCCTGCGGATAGAGGAGCGGCAGTTTGAACCAGGCGGAGAGTTCACGGGCGATGCCGAGGTGCGAGAGGCAGTCGGGCCGGTTCGGGGTGATCTCGATATCGAAAACGGTGTCGCCCGGCGGAAGCACGGCGTTGATTGGGGTGCCGAGTTCGGGTCGGCCGTCGAGGATCAACAGCCCGGCAGCGTCTTCGGAAATTCCGAGTTCCTTCGCGGAGCACAGCATGCCGTCCGAGGACTGGCCGCGGATTTTCGACTGCTTGATCTCGAAATTCCCGGGAAGCATCGCGCCGGGGAGGGCCACGGGGACGCGGTCGCCGACCTGGTAGTTCTGCGCGCCGCAGACGATGGTCTTCACGCCGCCGGCGGGACCGATGTCGACCTGGCAGACGGAGAGTTTGTCCGCGTTCGGATGTTTGTCGCGGATGAGCACTTCGCCGACGACGACGCTGGAAAGTTGGGGAGCGCCGGTGCGGATGACCTGTTCGACCTCGAAGCCGAGGAAGGTGATCGCGCGGCAAATCTCGTCGACGGAAGCGTCGAGTTGCACGTAGTCGCGAAGCCAGTTGAGGGAAATTTTCATTCTAAAAGTTGGAAATCTTTAGCCACAGAGGCCACAGAGCTCGGACACAGAGGCCACAGAGCAAGGCAGCACTCGTTCGTTATCATTTGTTCGGGCTCTTTGAACTCTGTGTCCGAGCTCTGTGTTCTCTGTGGCAAAACTCAGCTCTCAGGATCTCAGGCGAACTGTTTCAGGAAGCGGAGGTCGTTTTGGTAGAAGTAGCGGATGTCATCGATGCCATAGAGCAGCATCGCCAGACGTTCCAAGCCCATGCCGAACGCATAGCCAGTCCACACTTCGGGATCGTAGCCCACACCCGCGAAAACCGTCGGATCGACCATCCCGCAGCCACCGATCTCAATCCATTCCTTCTTCACCTTCGGAAGATGCTTCGCGCTCAGATCCACTTAGAAGCTCGGCTCGGTGTAGCCGAAATAGTGCGGACGGAAACGCGTCTTCGTGTCCTTCCCCAACAGCGAAGCGAAGATGTAGTCGAGCAGCGCCTTCAGATCGCGCACGGTCACGTTTTTGTCGACGTAGAGGCATTCGAGCTGGTGGAAGTTGGCCGAGTGCGTCGCATCGCTGGTGTCACGGCGGTAAACCCGCCCCGGCGAAACGATGCGGATCGGCGGTTCGCCTTTTAGCATCGTGCGAATTTGCACCGACGAGGTATGCGTGCGCAGGAGATACTTTTCGTCGGGCGTCTTCTTCGAAACGTTGCCGAAGCGCGCGGTCGCCGGGAGATAGAAGGTATCCTGGGCGTCGCGTGCGGGGTGATCGGAAGGGGTGTTGAGGGCGTCGAAACAGTAATACTCCGTTTCCACCTCCGGGCCATCGGCGACGGTGAAGCCGACTTTCCGCAGGATGCGGCACATCTCTTCGCGCACGAGAGTCAGCGGATGATAAGTCCCGGGGCCCGCATCGGGCGCTGGCAGGGTGGGGTCGATCGCGGGACCGAGCTGCGCTTGAAGCTCGGCGGCTTCAATGCGTGCGAGTCCCGCGTCGAGCAGGGACTGAATCTGGGTTTTCGTCTCGTTGATCAGCTTCCCCATCGCGGGGCGCTGTTCCTTCGGCACGGCGCCCATCTGCTTCATCAAAGAGGTGAGCTCTCCATTCGGCCCGACGAAGCGAGCCTTGGCGGCTTCGAACTCGGGACGCGTTTTCAAGGCGGAGAGCTCGGTCTGCGCTTTGGCAACGAGAGCAGTCAGGGTGTCTTGCATCGGGTCAAGGGGACGGAATCAATCAAAGTGGACGGGAAGCGTTCAGCCTCAGAGCGGAAACGGCGTTGGCGAACTTTTTTTGAAGCCGCCGGTTGCGCCGGGTAGGACGGAAGGCGGCCGGTCTCCGTTCGTGGTACGGCGTTCTTCCCGGCGATTCGGAACACGGGCAAGATGCCCGTGCCACCCAAACCGTCAGGGCGCGACCGTCTGCTGAAACTTGAAGCCCCCGTTCGCGATCGTGAGGATCACGGCCGATTTCGCCGCGTTGCGGTTCGCATCGAGCGTAATCTGGCCGGTAATTCCCGGATGATTTTTCGTCGCGGCGATCGCGTCCCGCAATTTTTTACCCTCGGTGGTTCCGGCGCGTTTGATCGCTTCCACGAGAACCATGGCGCTGTCGTAACCGAGTGCGGCCATGTCGTCCGGAGTGTCGCCATTATACTTCGCCTTGAATTTTTTCACGAAGTTCTGAACCACGGGATTCACATCGTCGGCGCTGAAGTGACACGAGAAAAAGCAACCATCGAGCGATGAACCTGCGACTTTGAGCAAAGAGTCTCCCACCCAGCCGTCGCCCCCGAGCAACGGCATCTTCAATCCCAGCAGACGCGCCTGTTTACCGATCAAGGCCACCTCGGCGTAGTAGCCGGGCACGAAGATGGCGTCCGGCTGCGAAGCTTTCAACGAGGTGAGCTGGGCTCTGAAGTCCTTGTCGTTGGAGGAGTACTTCTGCTCACGCACGATCTGGCCGCCGTTTTCGGTGAAGTGCTTCACGAAAAATTGGTTCAGGCCAACGGAGTAGTCCTGCTTCACGTCGACCAGCACGGCGACTTTCTTCCAGCCGCGCGACAGCGCGAACTTCGCCATCACGGTGCCTTGAAACGGATCGATGAAGCAGACCCGAAAAATATAATCGCCGACTTCCGTCACCTTCGGATTTGTCGACCCCGGCGAAATCATGGGGATTCCGGCCTGTTGACAGATCGGCGCCGCCTCGAGCGATTTGGAGGAGGCGACCTCGCCGAGCACCGCGACCACTTTGTCCTGCGCGATCAACTTCTGCGCGATCGTTGCGGGCTGGCCGGCGAGGGATTGGTCGTCCTCGGTGATGAGCTGCAATTTCTTCCCGAGCACACCGCCGGCCGCATTGATTTCCTCGATCGCGAGCGCAGTGCCACGATGGGATTGCCGGCCGAAGCTGGCGCTTCCGCCGGTGAGCGAAGCGAATTCCCCGACCTTGATCACATCCTGGGCGAACGACGCCGAGGCAGCACCGATTGCGAGGGAAACGAGGCAAAGGCGGCGGAAGGATGAGGTCATAGTGATTCGGGGGAGACAATTCAGGCGCTACCGGTTTTCAACCCATCTGTTTGGCGTAGCGTGGCAGCATGACGTGGTGGGCGGGCAGAAGGATCGAAGAAGGGAGCATTCGCTTTGAGCTTTGCGTCGTGAAAGGGCGCGCGTTTGATCCGCCGCGTGAACACGTTTGACCGGCATCTTCTGCGCGAGTGGCTCCAAATTCTGGGCCTGGTCATCGCGGTGACGTGCGGGCTGCTGCTTGTCCAGGTGTTCTACGACGATTTCCGGAGTTTGCGTGATCATGGCGCCAGGGGCTTGGAGCTATGGACGTTCGTCGGGGTGAAGATGCCGAGTTTCCTTGCGGTGGTCTTGCCGATCGCGCTGCTGATCTCGCTCCTGTTTACGCTGGGGAAATTGCATCGTTCCAACGAGCTCACGGCGATGCGGGCCGCCGGAGTGGGGTTCATGCGTCTGACCGCGCCGGTGTGGATGGTGGGCATCCTTTGCTGCGGCTTGTCCTGGTGGCTTAATTCCACCGTGGTCCCCTGGTCGGTGGAACGCTCCCGTTCGCTCGAGGACGAGCTGCAGTTTCGCTATGATTCGCGCACGCTCCCGCCCGATCGCAACGGGGCAACGGCTCCCTTCATTTTCGATAATCAGCGGGAAGGCCGCATGTGGTTCTTCAACCGCTTCAGCCAGTTCACCAAGCGCGGTTACGGTGTTTCCGTGTCTGAGCTCGACACGAACCGTCGTGAGACGAAGCGGATTGTCTCAGGGGAAGCGTGGCGCGACGTCGCGCGTGGAGGATGGGTTTTCCAACGTGGCCGTGAGTTCAGCTTTGATCCGGAGCGGGGCGTCGTGGAGAGCTCGACCCCGTTCGCGGAGCGTTTCAACGCGCATTTCGACGAGGATCCCCAACTCATGGTTCTCCTCGGTCGGCGCGCGCGGGACCTGTCACTCTACGAACTCCGCGAGGTGATGGGATATTATGCCGCGCAGAATAACCCGGACAAAGCGGTGAATTACGCGGTGCGCTATCACGGGCTCATCGCCGATACGCTTGGGCCGCTCATCGTGATTGCGATTGCGATTCCTTTTGCGGTGTCAGGGCTGCGAGTGAACCCGGCAGTCGGAGTATCGAAATCCATCGGCCTCTTCTTCCTTTACTACGTCATCGCCAGTTTCGCCAAATCGCTGGCGACCCGTCAGCTGCTCGCCCCGGAGGTGGCGGCGTGGATTCCAAATGCAGCGTTGGCGGCTCTCGCCGTCTGGCTGTTTGCGCGTTTGCGGTAGGCATACGCGCGCGGGGCTGAGGTCAGCCTTGGAAGAGATTCCCGATGCGGCGCCATACGGCATTGTCCGGCCAGAGGAGAATTACCCAGACGACGATGCAGTTGATATAGCTCAGGAAAACGGCGGCACTGGCCATGTCCTTCACGCGTTTCGCGAGCGGATGCCGCTCCGGTCGGACGTAATCGATGGTCCACTCGATCGCGGAATTCAGCAGTTCGACGATCAAAATCAAAACGAGCGACGCGATCATCAAGGCGGTGGAGACGGCGTTGAGCGGCAGAATGATCGCGAACGGGACGAGGCAGACGGCGAAGACCAAGTCCTCGCGGAACGAAGGTTCGTGCTTCAACGCGGCGAGAAATCCTTCGATCGAATAGCGGATGGAATAAATGAAGTTCCGGAAACTGCGGCGCTTGACGTCCGGCAACGCAGTGGGGGGCGGCGTAGACATGGCGCGACGGTAGGTTAATCACCCCACACGAGAAGCCGGAAATGCCCAACCGTCGGGCGGGACCGTGCGTGGCGACGCGCAGTCGATCCGATTTGTTCCGCAAAGAAATTTTCGGTTTGCCGGAGAAATTTCCAACGCTCGCGCCGGTCGTGCGTCGAACGGAGCGTTACACCGAATTACGACACGTCTCGGTTATCCTCAGAAATGGTCAGCCAGAGTGACGAGTCGTTTTCATCCCGTCGTGGCCCGTGCGCGGCGGGTTCAATTTTTTCCACAAGCGGGATCGGCGGTTTCTCGCGTGCCGCGTGCATCGATCGCGCCGCGGCACTGGCCGACAGGCGGTCCTTACCCAACGCGTAGTCGGTGAAGTCATTCTCCACATCGAGGTGGGCGCGGTCCTGTTTGAAGATCTGGAGAATGCGCGCGTGCTCCTGCTCGCTCGTCGGGAAAATCCGTGGAGCTTCCCCCTTCAGAAAAATTCCGGTGTAAGCGCGACGTCGGTCGACGAGACGGCGGATGACGATCATGCGGGAAGGAAACTGGCCTCCTTCAATTCGCCAGCGGGAAACGGAATGTCACCCACCCAGGAAACGCCACGCGAGATGCAGCGGGCTCCGGCCTCGTCCACACCACGCCCGGCAATGGCTCCGCAAATGAGGCGAGTGCACGCATGCCGCGGGAAGGCTGATGGCAACCAACCAGCGCTCGGTTGTCGCTTCATTCGCAATGGGTCCGATACCCCCGGAGCTTGCTCCGGCTTGGTTGCAAAAGGGTCCGGGGAGCGCGCGC
>JBDSSU010000574.1:0-4588 GCA_039928635.1 Opitutaceae bacterium
AATGCGGCAAATACGTCATCGAGAAGCCCAACGTCGCGCGGCTTGGCAGTTTGCCGCAGAGATGCAGCGGCGGCGTGAAAGCCAAGGCGTGAGACAATCGCTATGAGCAGCACTCGATCCCCCGAAACCTGAAGCTGCTCTTCGACACGGCACAGCATCCGGCGGAGCGCTCGCGCGAGCAGCGGACCCCCACTCAACGTGGTGTCGAGGGATCGCGGGTGCTGCCCGTTTGAGCGCCCGCTCGGGATGGGCGAAAGTCAAAGCGCTGCTGGAGCGCTGAGGCCGGTCTCGCTTCGGAGACCAACGAAGGGGAAGCGGAAGGTTTGCGCGTGGTGGAGACCGAAGGCACGACCTTGACCGCCAATACAATGGGGCGCTCCGGACGGGGCAGAGCTGAAAGAATTACGAGCGAAAGCGAGCATCGACCGGGCTTTTGCTTTCCTAGATTGACTGGCCACTGCTGCGCGATGACGAGGATTCGCTCCACTCCGCCGCGCGGATACAGAGCGTTGGGCGGGGACCAACCATGCCTTCCGCCCCCAACCTAATTGGAATTGCTCCGAAGTTAACGCAGGAGTCGGGGGCTCTCACATGGAAAGCCCTTACCTCCTACGAGCTTTCCGCGCCGGCCTGCCGTGACGAACCGGTGGGCCGCAAGCGTTGGAACGCGTTCAGCGCCGCATCCAAAGCGAGAATATTAACTGGTTTGGTCAAGTGGGTGACGAAGCCCGCGTTTTGACCCTCGCGGATATCCGTTTCCATCCCATAGCCAGTTAAGGCTACGCCATTGAGCCCGAATTGGCTCCGCAGCTCACTCATCAGGACGTGACCGCTCCCATCGGGAAGACCAATGTCGGAAATGACGAGATCGACCGATTGGCGGCTCGCCAAACTTCTGGCCTCGGCGACACAGCCGGCGGGAAAGACGGAATGACCTCGCTTCCGAAGCAGCGTTTCGAGCGCTCCCCGCGTCGGTGCATGGTCCTCCACCAACAAAATGCGAAGGGTCCCGGCGGCTGGGCCCCCTTCGGAAACGATCGCATTCTGACGGGATTGCTCCGGCAGCAAATTGGCGGTCAGTGGTAGCTCGATCACGAAGGTTGCACCGCGCCCGCGCCCTTCGCTTTCACCGCGAAGGCTTCCACCGTGAAGGATCACGAAATTTTGGGAGATCACGAGCCCGAGACCTAATCCTCCGAATCGAAGGCCGCCCCGACCTTCCGCGTGCTCGCCTTGCGCGAATGCCTCGAACATGCGGGCCAGCTCGTCTGCGGTTAACCCGATTCCAGAATCGGCAATAGCAATTGATATCGAGTCATCCGCTTCCGACTTCCGAGATGTCACCGAGATCCTACCGCCGGGGGCAGTGAATTTCACCGCGTTTTTTAGCACATTCCAAAACACCTGCTGCAATCGGATTGGATCGCCCGACATGTAGGCGGGAGCTTGATCAAGCACTATAGTGAGTGCGATACGCTTGTCCTGCGCGTCGGCACTGACCAGTTGGAGCGCGTCCTGCAGAACGGCGTGGACGTCCAGCGGTCGCATATCGAGAACCAGTTTGCCTCGGCTGATTTTGGTGAGATCGAGGAGATCGTCGATCAACTGCGCCTCGACTGAAACATTCTTCGCAATGGTTGCGAAATCCGCTCGCACCTCAGCAGAAAGTTCGGGGTTCGCCGCACCTTCGCTGGCCAGCAGCAAGACGGGATTGAGGGGCGTGCGGAGTTCGTGGCTGAGAACGGCGAGAAACCGGTCTTTACTCTGGTTGGCTGCTTCCGCGGCGATGTTCGCCTCTCGTAACGCCACCTCAGCTCGCGTGCGCTCAATCAAAGGCCAGACCCGGGCCACGATATCGGTGAGCAGCAACTTTTCGTCTGCCGTCCAATGACGTGGTTGCCCCATTACGACCGCGAGGCAGGCGGCCCAGCGACCCTCATGAATGAAGGGAGCCAAGACATAGCTCGCCATCTCGATCAACTCGTATCGTGCAGCATAATCTTTCGTCGATGGATCCAAACGGACATCATCAACCGCGACTGGACCGCGTTGGACTGCCTCCCACCATTCCGCGGGCCCAAACTCCAACATCTGGTAGGTGCCTTCCAAGGACTGCCTTTTACCGCTGAACCAGTCGGGAAGAACTCGTACTTCGTTCTGATCGCGAAACGTCTGGAAAAAATAGCAGGCATCGCCAGCGAAAAATTGTCCGATGGCGCGGGTGGCGATGCGGTTGATTTCCGCGGGGTCGGAAAGCATGGAGAGTTCCGTCGTCAACCTTCCCAAGAAAATCGCCCGTGCCGCCGTCTCGGCGCGAGTACGGCCAAGCTCAAGATGGGTGGCGACCCGGGCCAGCAGTTCGCGGGCGCTGAATGGTTTCGTGAGATAATCGTCGGCGCCGGCCTCGACACCTTCGACACGAGCTTCTTCCCCTGCGCGGGCCGAAAGCAGAATGATTGGAACGCCGCTCATCGCCGGATCGCGCCGCAATTTTTTCAATAAGCCAAAACCGTCGAGGCGCGGCATCATCACGTCGCTCAGCACGAGTGATGGCAGACGCCGGCTGATGGCTTCCAGCGCCGCCTGTCCATCCGCCACGGCTTCCACTTCGTAACCTTGCGCGATCAGCAGCCGAGAAACGTATTCGCGCATATCGCGATTGTCGTCCGCCAGGAGAATCGTGGCTTGCGCCCCGACACGCCGGCTACCCGGTTCCGCCGCCCTAAATGGGGTGGCCGTGGACGCCATCGGGAACTCCCGAATGGAATCCCCTGGCAGCCATTGGAGGACTTCCTCGATTAAGGCAGCCGGGCTGACGGCAGCAGTATCGGGGGCCTCGCCAGATTGGATGGACTCACGTGGCAGGTGCGAGGTCCCCTTGGCGATAAAAAGGAGAAACGTGGTGCCGACCCCTTCTGTGCTTTCGACTCGGACGGTGCCGCCATGCAGTCGTGCCAACTCGGCGACGAGCGCCAGGCCGATGCCGGTCCCTTCATGCGAGCGCGAGCGGGCATTTTGCACTCGGTGAAAACGCTCGAAGATACGTGGCAGTTCCCCCGCGGGAATCCCCGTGCCCGTGTCACGCACGGAAAGACAAACCTGTCCGGCCGTAGCGCCACTGCCGCTATTGGCTACGCCGCCGACTTCGGGCTCATCCCGAAGTTTGATTTCGATCTCTCCTTCAAAGGTAAATTTGAATGCATTGCTCAGGAGATTGAAGACGATCTTCTCCCACATGCCACGATCCACGTAGATCGGCGCCGCCAGCGGCGGGCAGTCGACGATCAGCCGCAGGCCCGCTTTGTCGGTCGCAGATCGAAACGCGCTGGCCAGTTCGGAGGTATATGTCGCCAGATCGGTCGGCTCATACACAGCATTGCTCCGCCCGGCTTCAATGCGCGAGAAATCCAGCAGCGTGTTGACGAGCTTGAGCAGGCGCAGACTGTTGCGGTGAACGACTTGGAGCCGTTCCCGAGGTGCTGGGCTCTCGCGCATTTCCTCTTCAAGTGGCCCGAGCATCAAGGTGAGAGGCGTGCGGAACTCGTGGCTGACGTTGCTGAAAAACGCCGTCTTAGCCCGGTCCAGTTCGCGCAGACGCTCCGAGCGGGCTCGCTCTTCGGTGTAGGCTACGGCGTTCGCGATCGAGGCCGCGACCTGGTTGTTGAGCAAAGACAGGAAGTTTCGGTATTCATCGTCCCATGGCCGCCGGGGACTGAGACCGGCCACAAAGAATCCGTAGGGAACCGATTCACCTGGCCGTCGAATGGGCATGATTACGGCCTTGCCAACCGCTTCGGGCCACGGACCCGAATTCAGCAACCCAAATTGCGCCGTCAGATCGACGACCCCGGGGAAATCCCCTGGCTGCATCGCCAGCGCGAATGGCAATCCGCCCTCTGCGGAATCGACTAACTTCACATCGACGGGAAATCGGGCCCGAATGGAATCCGCGCCGGCAAACCCGGCCAAATTCGCCGTGTCGCCGAGGGTTTGATAAAATAGAGCGAACGGCACGTCGTGGCTGCATTGCGCGACAACCCGTGCCGCCAGCTCGATGGCACCTTCGATGGTTCGCGAATCTGTCGCGGCGGCTCCAAGTTCGCGCAGCACACGGAGTCGCCGCTCACCCACGATCTGCGCGGTGGTCTCGGTGATCGCCGTGAAAACTCCTCCCACTGATCCGTCTTCCACCCGCACGGGAGCGAACGAGAACGCGAAATAACACTCCTCGTTAAACCCGTGACGCTGCAGAACGAGAAGAAGATTGTCCGACCAAGAGGACACGCCAGTCAGTTCCACCTGTTCGAGAATGGGACGAATGGTGTCCCAAATTTCCGGCCAGACTTCTGGATAACCCCGCGCCAGCGCCGCAGGGTGCTTCGCCCCGACGATCGGCGCATAGGCATCGTTGTAGAGGTAAATGCGTTTCGGCCCCCACAAAATGCAAATCGGGTAGCGGGACGATAAGCAAATACTCAGGGCCGTGACCAAGCTTTGAGGCCACTTCCAGATCGGGCCCAGAACATGACGGCTCCAATCGACCTCGCCGAGCACGCGACCGCAGTCCCCACCGAGGCTAAACATATTC
>JBDSSU010000575.1:0-5025 GCA_039928635.1 Opitutaceae bacterium
TGTTGATCACGCATTGGGGGATGAGCGGTCCGGCCATTCTCAAACTTTCCGCGTGGGGGGCGCGCGAGCTGGCGGAGGTTAATTACGAGTTTCTGTTGGTGGTTAATTTCGCCGGGCCACACACGAAGGAGTCGCTCGGTCGTGAACTGGGGGACGTCCGCCAAAAGAATTTGCGCAAGCAGATCGCCACGTGGAGTCCGCTCGACATGCCGCAGCGGCTTTGGGAGCGGCTCGTGACCGTCGCCGGCATCGCCCCCACCACGCCTTGGGCGCAGGTGAGCAATGCCGCGTTGATCAACCTCGCGACTCAACTCACCGCGGCCGAGCTCCAAGTGGTGGGGAAAAGTTTGTTCAAAGAGGAATTTGTCACGTGTGGCGGGGTGCGGCTGAGCGAGGTGGATTTCAAGACCATGGAAAGCCGTCTTTGCGCGGGCCTGCATTTCGCGGGCGAAGTCCTCGACATCGACGGCGTGACCGGTGGCTTCAATTTTCAATCAGCGTGGACGACCGGCTGGTTGGCGGGGCAGGCGATGGGGGAGTGAGCGAATGGGCGGCTTGCACGGCGGAAGTTTTTCGAGTGAAAAGGCGCGAGCGATGGGCTACCTCAAAACAATTCTCACCTATCACCAGCCGTCCGAGGCGGAGGTGGACAAGGCGTTTTTGGAGTCCCACGGATTCGACGTCTGTTTGTTGAATGGGAACACTTCGCGCAATGAGCTCGGCGCGCCTTTCTATATTCAGCTGCAAGTCGTCGAGGAACATCACGCGCGCGCCACGGCGATTTTGCGCGAAGCCAATCCTGCTCGCTTCGGTTCGCCCGCGCGCGTGGCGGAACTCGATCGTCAGATCAAAAGGACTTTCTTCGCGACGCTGCTTGGCGCGGTCCCCTTCGGAGCCCTCGCATTTTTATTTTGGCCTTGGGCCTTTGAGATTTTCTTCGCCGAGCACGATGCAGTGACGCACTTCCGGGTTCCGGTCGCGATCGTGGCCGCTTTCATCGGCGGGTATTTTGGACTCTTGATCAACCGGCGGATGATGCGGGGCAGAGTTGTTCCCGCCTGATGTCTTCCTACTGGCAACTGCTGCTGCTGATCCTGCCGGTTTTCGCCATTATCGCGATCGGGGTGGTGGTCCGGCGCGTGCATTGGATCGAAGGCCCCGCCGAAACCAGTCTGATCCGCGTGGTGGTCAATCTGTGCTACCCCTGCCTCATCTTCGAATCGGTGGCTGGCAATGCCGCGCTCCGGGATCCGGGAAACCTGCTCGTTCCACCGCTGCTCGGTTTCGGGATCACCTCCTTTAACATCGGGCTTTGTTTTTATGCCGGCCGTGCTCTCGGGCTTACCGCCGGACATGGCCTCCGCACTTTCGCGCTCGCGACCGGCATCGCCAATTATGGTTATCTGCCCTTGCCGATCATGGCGGCGGTGTGGGGCCGCGAATCCCAGGGGGTTCTTTTTGTGCATAATGTCGGCGTCGAAGCCGCCATGTGGACCGTGGGTGTCCTGGTGCTGAGCGGTCTTTCACTCCGCGAGGGTTGGAAAAAATTGCTGACCCCGATCTTGATCACGCTGGTGTTGGCCGTGGTGCTGAATCTCACCGGGGCGGCGCCCCATGTGCCGCAGCTCGTGAACGACGTCGTCCACGCTCTCGCCGTCTGCGCAATTCCACTGGGGCTCATCACGGTGGGCGTCAGTCTCGCGAATTATCTCGGTGAACCGCGCGCGTTTTTTCAGCCGAAAATCTCGCTGGCTTCCTGTGCGCTCCGCCTCGGAGTGCTTCCGTTGGTGATGCTCGCGGTGGCGCG
Source organism: Opitutaceae bacterium (assembly GCA_039928635.1). Taxonomy (GTDB): domain Bacteria; phylum Verrucomicrobiota; class Verrucomicrobiia; order Opitutales; family Opitutaceae; genus DATAKE01. Next base: position 1,808 of record JBDSSU010000575.1, read on the forward strand.
CTGGCTGCCCTGCTCATTGGAACTGAAACGTGTCCTCGTCGTTCAGGCCGCGATGCCGACTGCCGTTTTCCCGATCGTGCTGGCGCGCCATTATGGCGGACAGCCGCTCACGGCGGTGCAAATCGTATTGGGGACGACGGCCCTCGGTGTTTTCGTGGGCCCGCTCTGGATCAATTTCGGCCGCGCGTGGCTGGGGGTTTGATCCGCCCTTCCCCTGCGATCGCGCCCCTCGCGGGGTTGGGAAGACCCGGGCGATTCCGCTATAGTCCCGAGGTATTGACGGCGGCCTCGATGAGCGTGGTGGCGGGACCGGTTTCCGTGAGCGTGATGGCGGCGGTGCGCCGAGTCTTGCTCCAGTTAACGGTCGTTTGGTGACTGCCTGCCGCAGGATCGCCCTGCTCCCGACGCGAGGTTTCCCCCCAGTCGGCGCCAGACAACGCTCCAACATAGAAAGCCTCCAGCTGAGCAATGGGAAATTTCGCGGTGTAGGCGACCGTCTCCTGCGGAGCGGTCGCGGTTCCGGCCGAGCTGTAGGATTTGCGGAGTGATCCGGCGGGCCTCGGAAAATCAACGGGATCACGTGCGCCTAAATCTCCCGTAGTCCCACCGGTCGCGACCGCGATCGGGTTCATCCCGCTGGCCGAAGTTTTCAAGCCGGGGAGGGCGCCGGTTCGCGTAGAGGTGACGGCCACCGAAACGTCCGTGCCCCCTGCTCTCGCCTGCGCAAGTCTTACCTCGACGCTTTCGAGCGCTTTGGTCCAGCGCAGGCGAAATTGATGCGTGCCGGATGTCGGGTCACCGCTTTCGTTGCGCATCGTCTGTTCCCAACCGTCGGCTTTCAGCGTGCGCTCGTAAGCAGCCAGAATTTCGTCGACGGAAATTCTCGACGCGTAAGTGGCCGTTTCCTCGGAAGAGGCGGGGCGGCGGTAGGACGTGAACGTCTTGCGTGCGAAATCCGGAAGACGGGGAAAATCTGCCGGATCCTGTGCCCCCATATCAGCGATGGACATGCCGCTGGCAGCGCCCGTCCTCGTGGGCGGCGCGGTGGTGGATGAGCCTGCGAGGACGGCGGTGTTATCGACCGTAGTCACCGGAGTAAGCACGGGAGCCGTCGCGGTGGCGGGTGTGGTGGTCGCGGGTGCTGTGGGGGCCGGTGCGGCGGTGGCAGTTCCCAACGGCATGGTCGTGACGGCCACCAAAGGAACCAAGGGAACAGAGGCAGTCAGGCGTTCGTAGTAAAGTTCGGCTTCGAGACGGCGGAGTTGTTCGCTTCCCGCTTCGGGATTGTTCCGACGCAAACGAGCGATGCCGACATTGGAAAACTGCAGGGAAAGGACGGGATTGAGTAGAGCGTCCCGAATTTCGAGCGTCCCGGTTTTTTCCTGCGGGTCGCCGTTGTTGCCGGTGACAATGAAATTATCCGCCCAAGTCTTCCAGTCGGCCGCCTGCGCTTCGACCAAGGTCACGGTCAGATTGGAAAACTCGACGGGCGACAGGGCGGTCCCAGTCCCTGCGAGGCGGCGTTTGGCGGTGAAGGCCGAAACCTGGCTGACCTGGTTCGTGGCCAACGTTCCCAACTTAAACGTGAAACCCGAGGTGATGATATTTTTCGCGGTCGCACTGCTAAGAGTGGACGGCAGCACCGCGGCGGTTCCCGACCGCACCAAGGCTGACGAAAAAACGAGGGTAAAAAAAGCCGAGTCCTTTCCTGCTGCGTCGAACGCCTCGAAATTGACCTCGGTTAGGGAAGCGTTGACGGCTTCGAGCGGCAGCCCCACGGCGACATTGTTCAAGTTCAGATCCGTCAGGGTGACGGTTTTCTGCACGCTACCGTTGGCGAGAAAATCGTTGATTAAGGTGAACAGCGGTCCCGGCACGGGAAAATTCACCTTCACCGCGATGGGGGCATAGCGCACCGCACTGAGATGTTTTTTTGGGCTCGCGGCGCCGACCGGACTTTCGACGAGCACTTCAGCGAGGGCTTCGCCGCCCTGCCACTGTTTGACGAAACCGCAGGGCACTCCGTCAATCGTCAACCAAGAGCGAGCTGCGCTGTAGGAGGCGATGGCGCCCAACGCGGAATAGGACGTCGAGATGAAGCACAGCGTCGAGCAGGCGAGAAACCAGAGTCTTCGGGAAAAAGCATTCATGGGGGGCGCGCGAAAGGTGCAGCGGGACGAGCCGAAGCGCACGGTTATTATCCTGCAGGCTCCGTCCTGTGCGATTCCTGGGGGATTGATCGTGGCCGGCGTCGAATCCCAAGACGTCAGCAAAATCGCTCGTGCCTTTCAGCCCACAAATTATGCTGGCCTCGCTCACGCTCGGTCTCCGGCTCGACGATTTCCTTGTTGATGCACGCCCGGCGTTTTCGTGCTCGCCCCCAGGACGGAGAGGCCCGGCTGCACACAGGAGCCCGGGGCTTCCTTACAAATAGCTCGTCGTGATTTCATCACCACATTCGATGCTGACGGGTTGACCCAATGCGCGTGCAGACACTCACTGCAGCCCAATTATGGACTGGCTTTCTGATCCGCAGGTCTGGATTTCACTTTTGACGCTAACCGGTCTCGAGATCGTTCTCGGCATTGATAACGTCATTTTCATCTCGATTCTCGCCGGGAAATTGCCGGCGAATCAGCAAGCCAAAGCGCGCCAGCTGGGACTATCGCTGGCACTGATCACCCGCATTCTGCTCCTCTTTAGTATCACGTGGTTGATGAGTCTGACGAAGGAGCTTTTCCGCATCCCGATTCTCGATGCGCCGATGACTGGCAAGGGCCTTATCCTTTTCCTCGGCGGTTTGTTCCTCATCGGAAAGAGCGTGGTCGAGGTGCATGAAAAATTGGAAGGCGACGACGGACATGCAACGAGCGGCAAGAAAGTCTCATCGTTCTCTGCTGCCATCATCCAGATTCTGTTGCTCGATATCGTATTCTCGCTCGATTCCGTCATCACGGCGGTCGGTATGGCCAGCCAACTCTGGATCATGATTGTGGCCGTTGTCGTGGCGCTGGGGATAATGTTGCTGTTCGCCGGCAGGATCGGCGATTTCGTTAATCGCCATCCCACGCTGAAGATGCTCGCGTTGAGCTTCCTCATCCTGATCGGCGTGACTCTGGTGGGCGAATCCTTGGGGCAGCATATCCCGAAAGGTTATATCTACTTCTCCATGTCGTTCGCGTTTGGCGTCGAGATGCTGAATCTCCGCCTCCGCACGA
>JBDSSU010000576.1:0-13753 GCA_039928635.1 Opitutaceae bacterium
GCAGTTTCGCGGAGAGGGGATGGGCTACGACACCGTGGCGGAACGGAAGCGTGATCTCGGGCGGGCACTCGAAAACATCGAGGGTTTCCTGAGCCTCGTGGGGTTCATCGCGCTTTTTCTCGGTGCGATTGGGGTCGCGAGCGCGATCCACGTCTACGTGCGGCAAAAAATTACGACGGTGGCGGTGCTGCGCTGTCTCGGCGCTTCGGCTCGGCAAAGTTTCTCGGTCTATCTCGTGCAGGGAATCGCGCTGGGAGTGTTTGGCGCCGTGGTCGGCGCGGGCCTCGGCCTCGCGGTCCAGGTCGGTTTGCCGGTTCTGCTTAAAGGAGCGCTCCCGTTTGATGTGGAATTTTTCATCGCGTGGCCCGAGGTGCTGCGGGGGATGGCGGCGGGCTTGGCGATCTGCGTGCTGTTCACACTGCTGCCGCTGCTGGCGGTGCGGCGCGTGTCGCCGCTGGTGGCGTTGCGCTCGGCGTTTGCGGACGCGGCCGGGGCGAAACCGGATCCGTGGCGGATCGTGATTGGTGTTTTGATTCTGGGGACGGTGGCGGCCTTCGCCATTTCGCAGACCCGGCAGTTGCGCGATGCCTTCGGATTCACGGCGGCGTTGGTGATCGGCTTTGGCGTGCTCGCGGGACTCGCGCAGCTGGTGGCCTTGACGGCGCGTTGGGTGAGTTCGCCGAAGGCGCAGCGCTCGCTGGGACTTAAGATGCCGTACGTCGTGCGGCAGGGTGTGGCGAATCTCTACCGCCCCAATAACCGCACCGTGCTACTGCTGCTCTCGCTGGGGCTCGGCACGTTTCTGATGCTCACGCTTTTTCTGACGCGGACGACGCTGCTGCGGGAGATTTCCCAGACTAGCGGGGAGGGCCGGCCCAATGTGTTGTTCTTCGATATCCAGGATGACCAGATGGAAGGGATCGCGAAAGTCGCCGCGGACCAAGGCGCGCCCATTCTCATCCAGGCTCCGATCGTCACGATGAAGATCGCGACCGTGAAGGGACGAAAGGTCGAGGAGCTCATTCGGCGTCCGAATGAAGCGGCGCCGGCGGCAGCCACCGCCACCAATGCGTCAGCTCCGGAGGCAGCGCCCGCGGATCCGGCGGTGGAAAAGAGCGGGCGCGATGCGTCGGATCGCGGAGGACGGCGGGGGCCCGGGCCAGGTAATGTGGGGGGAGCAAACAGCGAGCGGCTTCCGGGATGGACCCTGCGCCGCGAATATCGCTCGACGTTTCGCGGCAAGTTGGAAGGCACCGAGCGCCTGATCCAGGGAGAGTTCGTGGGCCGGGTCGCACCGGGGACGGCAGTCGTTCCCATTTCGATGGAGGAAGGTTTGTTTCGCGACATGCGGCTGAAGCTGGGTGACGAGATGGAATGGGATGTCCAAGGCGTTCCGATGCGCACGCGCGTGTCCAGCGTGCGGGCGGTGGAATGGCGGCGGCTGGAGCCGAATTTCTTCGTCGTCTTTCCCGAGGGCGTGCTGGAGGCCGCGCCGAAGTTTTATGTGGCCGCCGTGCGTGCGGCGACGCCGGATGATTCGGCGCGCGTGCAGCGCGCGGCGGTCGAGGCCTTTCCCAACGTGACGGCGATCGATCTCTCGCTGGTGATGCAGACGATCGACAGCATCTTCACGAAGGTCGCATTCGTCATCGAGTTCATGGCCCTCTTCACCGTCATCACGGGAATCATCGTGCTGGTCGGAGCAGTGTTGACGGGCAGATTTCAGCGCATTCGGGAAACCGTGTTATTGCGCACGCTGGGTGCGACGCGCCGTCAGCTCGTCCAGATCGAGTTTGTGGAGTATGTCATTCTCGGCGTGCTGGCGGCAGTCGTCGGCTGCGGACTTGCCGTGGGCGCCAACGCGTTGCTGGCGAAATTCATCTTTAAGATTCCGGCGGCGGTGCCGGTCCTGTTGCTCGGTGGGGCGGGATTGGCGGTGTGTGTGGTCACGGTGGTGACGGGGCTGCTGTCCAGCCGCGGCGTGGCGAATCATCCGCCGCTGGAAGTCCTGAGGCAGGAGACCTGAGGCGGATCCATGCATTGAGAAACCACGAATGGACACGAATGGACGCAAAAGTCGGAGCGAACGGAAAAACGACGGTAGCGGCATTTCCACCAGCCCTTCGGTGAGCAGCTCAGTGCCCCGATCTCCAAGTATTTTCATTCGCGTCCATTTGGGTCCATTCGTGGTTGAAATGCAGCGGTACGGCTGAGGCAGGTTCGGGCGAGTCCACCGGGAACCGTAATCCCGAACGAATTTAAAAAACCGCTTGGAGTTCGTCGATCGCTCTGGATTCTCGCTACGCTCCGAATGACCCATGCAAATCACCGCCGCGTCGTCACGTTTCACTACACTTTGCGCGACCCTGCGGGGCGCGTCCTCGATACTTCAGCGGGTGGTGAACCGGTGACCTATCTCGAAGGAGCGGGCCAGATCATCGATGGTTTGGATGAGCAGCTGCGGGCCGCGCCGGCGGGGGTAAAGACGCGGGTGCTGGTCCCCGCGGCGAAGGCTTATGGCGAGCGGGACCCGGCGCAGATTCAGCGCGTGAAGCGGGCGTTGCTGCCGGTCGAGGGGGAGCTCAAGGCGGGCGATTCATTTCAGGCCGGCGAGGACCAGTCTGCGCCGGTGGTGACGGTGGTGGGTGTCGAGGGGGACGAGGTTCTCCTCGATGCGAATCATCCGCTGGCGGGAGTTGAGCTGACCTTTGACGTTGAAATCGTGGCGGTGCGGGCGGCGACTCGGGAAGAATTGGAGCACGGTCACGCCCACGGCATCCACGGACATGGTCATGGGTAAACCACAGATGGCACCGATCAGCACCTAGGCGGTATCTGGCGTTGCGGGTCACCGCTCACCCGCCTCGCTTCGATCACACCAAAGACAACAAGCCATGAGTCACAGAGGACACGGAGCTCAGACACAGAGATCACAGAGAGGAAAAAGCGGTTCGACTCTGTGCACTCTGTGTCTGGGCTCCGTGCGCTCCGTGGCAAAAGTCTTTTCAGAAATGGCGCTGCATGCGGGCAAAACAGGCACCAAGCGGATCGTCAGGGACTGAATCATCTGTGCCCATCGGTGCGATCTGTGGTTAAACGATTTTCATGAAAGCTCTCGGGATTGATATTGGCGGATCGGCGTTGAAGGGTGCTCCGGTTGACCTCGCAACGGGCGAGTTGCTCGCGGAACGGTTTCGCGTCGAGACCCCTGAGCCGCTTTCCCCGACGGAGCTGGCGAGGGAGGCGGCCAAAATCGTGGCGAAGTTTCGCTGGCGCGGCCCCGTCGGTATCGGCTTTCCGGGGGTGATTCATGGTTCCCACATCCTCACGTCCGCCAATCTGCACCAGGCGTTCATTGGCGCGGACGGGGTAAAAGTCTTCTCGCGTGCCATCGGCCGGCCGGTGGCGTTGATCAACGATGCGGCGGCGGCCGGCCTGGCGGAAATGAGGTTTGGTGCCGGCCGGGGCTTTTCAGGCAAAGCGCTCTTGCTGACGCTCGGCACCGGGGTCGGCTCGGCCTTGGTCTATCGTGGCGTGCTCGTGCCCTGTGAGTTCGGACATCTGCCGATCGACGGGAAGTCCGCCGAGAAATTTGTGGCCGCCTCCGTCCGTGAAAAAAAAGATCTGTCCTGGGAAGAGTGGGGCGGCGCACTCAATGGCTACCTGGGCATTCTCGAAACCATACTCTGGCCGGAGCTGATTATCATTGGCGGCGGAATCAGCGCGAAGCATCGGAAGTTTTTCCCCTATCTGAAAACGCGCGCGAAGCTCGTGCCGGCCGAATTTTTCAACGAGTCCGGGATCGTCGGCGCCGCGCTGTGGGCGGCGGAAACGCGGAAGGAGCATTAGGCGTGTTTCGGTGGACGCGCATCCCGCGTGGTCAGTCGCGGTTCACGGGCGCGTCAGGTAAATCGAAGCCGCGATGAAAAGTCCTTCCGATCGCACCGGGCCGAATCCAACACCTCGTTCCAACCCGAAAGTTGAATGACAAACTCACGAACGTTTCTCCCGATTCCGATTCTCGGTTCCCTGAATGAGCACGCGCGCTGATATCCTGATCGTCGGCCAGGGACTCGCTGGCACGTTATTGGCGTGGGAACTCGAGCGGGCGGGGATTTCGTTTGAGGTGATCGACGCGGGGCACGAGCACGCGGCGTCGGGGGTTGCGGCTGGCATCATCAATCCGATCACGGGGAGGCGGCTCGTGAAGAGTTGGCGCGTCGATCAATGGTTGCCGACGGCCCGGATCGCGTATCGCGAAATCGAACAAGCGCTCGGACTGCCCCTTTGGCGGGACGTCCGCGTGCGGCGATTCTTCGCCGACGATCGGGAACGGCGCGTGGCAAACGAGAAGTACGGACGCGGTGAACTCGCTCCGTACGTCGAAGCCGCACCGGACGAAACCGGCTTGTGGATCGGAGGTGCCGGCCAGGTGGACGTCCCCTCGTTGCTGGCTCGGGCCAGAGCACACTGGCAAATGATGGGCCGGCTGCGCGAAGAAACCCTCGGGGACCTCGCAGATCAGGCGAACGCTTATCACCTCGTGGTCGATTGCCGCGGCGTGGCAGGCGCGCGCGGCAAAGATTTTGCTTTCGTGCCTTGGGAGTTTTCCAAGGGAGAGATCATTGCGGTCCAGGTTGCAGGACTTCCTCACGATGTGGTGTTGAACCGGGGGCACTGGGCACTCCCGGTGACGGACGGGAGTGCCTGGGTCGGGGCGACGCATCAGCCGAGCTTCGAGAACCTCGCGCCGACGGCCGCAGCCAGAAAGGAGTTGGAGGCGAGCGCCGCCGCTTTGCTCAGTCGGCCGTTCTCGGTAACGGGACACTTCGCCGGCGTGAGGGTGAATCTTCCGGACAAACGTCCGGTGGCGGGCCGTCATCCCGCAAGCGAACGGCTTGGGATCATGAATGGTCTGGGGGCAAAGGGTGCATTGTGGGCGCCCATGCTAGCGCGGCAGTGGGTGAATCATCTCACCAAGGGGGTGCCTTTTGATCCCGAGATCACGGGGGAGCGATTTTGGCAGACCGGTTGATCGGTCCGGCCAGATCGGGCGTTTTGTCGACCGCGCGGTTTCGAGCAACGCTCGTCGGGAAAGCTGCGTCAGACGGGATGTGGCTGATCGCTCGCGTTTTTCGTTTCCGTCGGGACGCACTTCCTGTTTTCTGCGCGGCAAGGATGTACGCGACCGGCCCGCATGATTTCGCTTTCGATCAGATTTAGTCGGGGGGCGAGTGGTCGCCGGTTGAGAGGAGGGGCGTTTGCTTTTCTGGTTCTTTCGGCGGCGGCCCGCGCGCAGCCGATGGAGACGGGGAAAAAGCCCGAAGCGGTTCCCACGCTTTCTTCGGTCGATGTCGTGGGCTCGCGCATCAAGCGTTTGGATGCCGAAACGCTCGCGCCCGTTTTCAGTCTGAACCGGGAGGAGATTGAGTTGATGGGATTTCAGAGCCTCGGGGAAGTCGTCCGACATTTGCCGTTTAGTAACAGCACCTCGGTGGATCCCCAGTTTGGCACCGGCTTTGCGAGCGGCGCCACGTCGCTTAACCTCCGGGGGCTCGGAGTGAACAGCACGCTGGTCCTGGTGAATGGCCGCCGCGCCGCGCCTTATGGTCTTCCCGGCGGGACGGGTTTCACCACGCTCTTTGATTTCAACTCGGTCCCGCTGGCCGCCGTGGAGCGAATCGAGATTCTGAAGGACGGGGCTTCCGCTCTCTACGGATCGGACGCGGTCGCGGGCGTGGTGAACGTGAAGCTGCGCACCGACTATAGCGGCTTCTCCGTCACGGGTACCTACGGCAACACCACCGACACCGATTCGGCGCAAGCGGGCGTGACCGCCACTTGGGGGAAAACAGTCGGCAAGACCTCGCTGCTGCTGGTGGCGGACTGGCAGACGCGGCACGCGCTTTTCCTCCGCGATCGCGCGATCAGCCGCACGGCGGATGGACGAAATTTCGGCGGCCAGGATGCACGCAGTCCGACGGGCTATCCTGGCTACGTGGTGGTGCCGGCGAGCGATGCCGCGGGCCGAACCCCGCCGGCCGGTACGATCACCAGCGCCACGATTTCACCGCAGGGAGTCCGGCTCACCAATCCGACCGTCGCGGATTTCTCGCGCGGCGCCTCCCTGTTCAACTTCAACGAGGACACGGTGATGCTGCCCGAGTACACGCGCGCCAGCCTCCACACGCGGCTGAAGCATCAATTTGAAGAGCGGCTGTACGTCTTCGGGGAACTGGCTTGGCGCCGCAACGAGAGCGAGTTCGTCCAAGCCGCGTCTCCGGTGGTGAACACCAACGAAATGGGCACCGCGGCCAACGGGGCCATGCGCCTGCCGTTCAACAACCCCTACAATCCCTTCGGGGTCGACATCGACAGTTTCCGCTTCCGCCTCGTGGAACAGGGGCCGCGAGTCCGGGATCTGGAGTCGATCACCACGCGTTATCTGGCGGGCGTGGGCGGGAAGATCGGCGGGGGCGATTGGACGTGGGAGTCGGCATTTCTCTACAGTAAAAACAAGATTGTCGTCGATGACGTGAATTCCGCCACGGACGCCGCCGTCCAAAATCTCCTCAATCAGACTTCGCGCGCGACGGCGTTGAATCCGTTCGGTCCGTCGGCCCCGGGAGTGGCCGCAAGCCTGGCGACGACGTTGACGCGGCATGCGGCGGTCGACGTGGAGCAAACGGATTTTAAGAGCGACGGGCACCTTGGGAAATTACCCGCCGGCGCGATCGGGCTGGCCGTGGGCGGAGAGTATCGCCGCGAAACGGCGCGTGACCGCCCTGATGCGCGCGTGAGTTCCATGGCGGTGGTCGCGTTTGGCGGCAGTTCGGGGATTTCCGCGGCGCGTCATGTCACGGCGCTCTTCGCTGAGCTGACGATTCCGCTCCTCCCGCAACTCGAGGCGCAAATCGCCGCGCGGCACGAAACGTATTCCGATTTCGGAACGGCGAATAAGCCCAAGTTCGCCGTGCGTTACCGGCCGGTGAGTTGGCTCCAGATGCGGGGGGCGTTTGGTCAGTCGTTTCGCGCCCCGGATCTCGGGCAACTTTTCACGGCCCGGGCGGTATCGTTTTCGACCAGTGGCGTGCGTGATCCGTTGCGGCCAAACGATCCGCTTGCCACGGTGCGCACGATCAATGGGGGCAATCCGGATCTCAAGCCGGAGCTGGCCGATTCGTATTACGCGGGACTGCTTGTGGAAGTCCCACGCGTCAAAGGTCTGGAGGTCTCCCTGGACTTCTGGCGCTTTCGGGAAACGAATCTGATCAGCGCTCCCAGCGTCGCGAACATCCTCGATCTGGAGCTGACGAGCCCGACGGGCCGCGTGACCCGGAATCCACCGACGGGCGACGGCTTGCCCGGCACCATCAATGCGGTGGGGCTCACGTTTCGGAATGTTTCCCGGGTTGTGACGGATGGCGTCGACCTCGCGCTGCGTTATGTGCGACCGACCGACTTGGGACGTTTTGTGGTGAGCACCGCGGTGACGTACACGCACAGCTACGACTTCAACGGGCTGGAGCTGGTGAAGACCAATGGCTTTCCGATGTTTCGCGGGAACGCATCGGCGCAATGGAGTCAGGGGCGCTGGAGTGCCTCACTGCATGCGGATTATATCGACGGCTACGCGGAACCCGCCTCGAGCCTCTTCGGCGCCGGGAAACCCGCCGCGCACCGGATCGATCATCACTACACCTTTACTCCCCAATTGACCTGGCGCGCGGGCAACGCGACCCGGATTACACTGGGGGCGCGAAACGTTTTTGATCGCGCGCCGCCGCTGGCGCTGAGCAAACCCGAGCAATACGACAATGCGGTGGTCAGCGGTGAGGGACGTTTCGTTTTCCTCCGCCTGAGCCGAGACTTTTGAAAACGCCGTCGGTGCACGGCCGGCTGATCCTTCGAGGGCAGAGCGCTGGTTTTTTTCGGGTGAGGCGGGAGGTGCGTCCGCTCGTCCATCGTCCCGCGCCGTTCATCAAAGAATAGTGTAACTTTTCGTCGGAGGGCGGTGTTGTCGCAGGATGCCAGTTGCTTCTCCTGCCGAATCCCATGCCTCTGCCCGTCCCATGAGGCGGGGCGCTGCAGGTTGCGGGCGGAGGGGAGGGGGTCGCTTCTTTGCTCGCATCCGTTTTTTTGGTGGGACGTCTGACACCGCGTGGCCGGCTTGTAGGGAGCCGGCCACGCTCTTGTTCGTTTGCCAAGGGCTGCTTGCGTAGGCCTTGGAGATTCTTTCCCATCCGCGTTCCCAATCTCGCTTTGCTATGAATCCTGCTCCCAGTCCATTCCATCCCGCTGCCGTTCCTCGCAAGAGTTCCAACGTGAAATGGTTCATTATCGGCGGCTTGGTGCTGGTAATTGCCCTCGGGGTGGCCGCCTATTTCAAAAAGAAAAAGGCCGGCACCGCTGTCGTGGTGACCACCGAAAAGGCGGTGATCAAAACGATCACTCAAGTCGTGTCCGCCACGGGGAAAATCCAACCCGAGGTTGAGGTGAAAATCGCCCCGGAAGTTTCCGGTGAGATCATCACGATCGGCTTCCGGGAAGGCGCGAAGGTGAAGAAAGGCGACCTGCTCGTGGCGATCAAACCGGATAACTATCAGGCCCAGGTGGAGCAGCAGGAGGCCAATTTGGTCGCGGCCAAGGCGACGGCGCTGCAGTCCAAAGCTCAGTTGCTCAAAACCCAACTGGATCTCAAGCGGAGCGAAGAGCTCTTTGCCCTGAAATTGGTTTCCGATTCGGAAATTCTCGCGGCCCGCACCCAGATGGAAGTGGCGAGTGCAAACCGCGATAACGCCGAGGCGCAAATTCGCCGGTCCGAAGGCTTGCTCAACCAAGCTCGTGACCAACTCACGAAGACCGTCATCTATTCTCCGATCGACGGCAAAGTGAGCTCGCTGACCAACGAGGTCGGCGAACGCGTGGCCGGCACCGGCTCCTACGGTGGAGCGGATGTGATGCGAGTGGCCGACCTCGCCAACATGGAAGTCCGCGTGAACGTGAACGAAAACGACATCGTGAACGTGAAGGTGGGCGATCGCGCCCGGATCGCCATCGATGCCGTACCCGGCCGGAAATTTGAAGGACGCGTCAAGGAGATCGGCGCCGCCGCCAAGGTCACGGGCCAGAACACCCAGGACGAAGTCACCAACTTTCTGGTGAAGATTCGCATCGTCGACAAGGACGTCGAACTACGCCCGGCGATGAGCGCCAACGCTGAAATCGAGACCAAGACGGTGGAGAACGCGGTCGCGGTTCCCATTCAGAGCGTCACGGTTCGTGAGCGGGAAAATAATAAAACGATCGATCAGGTCGTCGCCGAACGGGAGAAGAAAGCCAATGAAATGAAAGGCGAAGGAGCGGCGACCGCGGTAAATCTGAACCAGCAGAAACTCGCCGATAAAGCCGATCGGGAAAGCCTCAACCGGGTGGTTTTTGTGAAGAACGGGGACTCGGTGAAGATGACGAAAGTCGAAACCGGTGTGCAGGACACGACGCATATTGAAATCAAATCCGGTCTGAAGGAAGGCGACGAAGTCGTGAGCGGCAGCTTCGCGGTGATCACCCGCACGCTGAAGAACGACATGAAGGTCCAGCTCGAGAAGCCCAAAAAGAAGGAAGAAAAAAAATAAGGTCGGGAGGGAGTCGTGTCACGTGACGCGCTCCTTTCGCCCGCCCTCGGTGGGATGTAATCGTCCGCCTCCCACCTCTTCTGCCTGATCCATGATTCCTCCTTCCTTTACCGCCGCATCGCGGCACGTGCGTCCCCACGGCCCGCTGGTGATTGAAATCGAAGGCGTCACGAAGCTTTACAAGATGGGGGCGGAAATCATCCACGCCTTGCGCGGCGTGAATGTGAAGATTCACCGCAACGAATACCTGGCGATCATGGGCCCGTCGGGCAGCGGAAAGTCGACGCTGATGAACATGCTGGGCTGCCTCGATACGCCCACGGCCGGCCGTTACGAATTCAGCCGGAAAAACGTGGCGACGATGGTCGACGATGAACTCGCGGAAATCCGGAATCGCGAGATCGGCTTCGTCTTCCAAACCTTCAACCTCCTGCCGCGTTCGGACGCCCTGCACAACGTCGAGTTGCCGCTGATCTACGCCGGCTTGGGACGCACCGAGCGGCTGGAAAAAGCCCGCCATGCCCTGGAGAATGTCGGTTTGGGAGAGCGGATGTTTCACCGGCCGAACGAACTTTCCGGCGGACAGCGCCAGCGGGTCGCGATCGCGCGCGCGCTCGTGAACAACCCTTCCATCATCCTCGCGGATGAGCCGACGGGGAATCTCGATTCGAAGACCGGCGAGGAAATCATGGTGCTCTTCGAGCAGTTGTACGACCAGGGCAACACGATCATCGTGGTGACCCACGAAGAGGATATTGCGCGGCACGCGCGGCGCATTGTGCGGTTGCGCGACGGCCTCATTGAAAGCGATGCGCCCGCGGCGTGATTTTCGATTTTGGATTCCCGAATTTCGATTGCCATGACTGAGCATGAGATGAAACAGCGGACCAAGACGTTCGCCCTCCGTGTGCTCAAATTAATCGACTCCCTGCCGGAAACCCGGTCGGGGCGGGTGCTTGCCAATCAGCTCGGTCGTTCGGGTACACCGGTCGGGGCAAACGATCGGGCCGCCTGTCGATCGCGTTCCACGGCGGAGATGATTTCCAGGTTTGCTGTCGTAGAGGAGGAGGCGGATGAGTCGGCATTCTGGATCGAACCCGTCGGGGCTCACGGTTTGGTGCCGATGGAAAATTTGAACCCGCTGCTGGTTGAGACCGATGAGCTGACAGCGATGATGGTATCTTCGCGCAGAACATTACAGCGAAGCGTTCTGAAATCCAAAATCGATAATCCAAAATCGATAATCCGATGACTCGCACCGTCTATGAGCTCTCGGAGTCGGTCCGGATCGCGTTCACTCAGATTCGCGCGAACAAGCTTCGATCCATGCTCACCGCCTTGGGCGTGATCATCGGCATCGTCGCCGTCACCCTCATGGGGACTGCCATCTTGGGAATCGATGCGGGCGTCGAGAAGAGTCTGGCGGGCCTCGGCGATGATGTGCTCTACGTCTCGAAGTGGCCCTGGCGCGACACCTCGGATTTTTGGAATTACCGGAATCGGCGGGAGATCAGCGTGGACTACGCGAACCCAATCAATGAATGGATCACCGAACACCCCGGGGGTCCGCTCAAGGTCGCCGTGCCTGAGGCGCAGTGGAACACGACCGTCATTCGCGGCGAGTATCGGGTCGGGCGCATCCAGGTTATCGGCACGAGTGCGGACCTGGCCCGCATCGTGAAATCCGACATGAAGGAGGGTCGGTTTTTCAGTGAGATCGAGGCGCGCGGATCGCGCAACGTGGTGGTGATTGGCTTCGATGTATCGGATGCGCTGTTTCCCAACGAATCGCCGCTGGGAAAGACGATTCGCATGGGCAGCCAGCAATACACCGTGGTCGGCGTTTCGGCGCGGCAGGGAAGTTTTCTCGGGCTGTTTAGCTGGGACTCGGTGGTGATCATGCCGCTCTCCGCCTTTCGTCGCTCGTTCCCGATCCGTTTCGCAAATCCCAATGTGCGGGTGCAGGTGGAAATGTCGCGGCTGGAGGAGGCGAAAGAGGAGCTCCGTGGCATTATGCGGCGCGTGCGCGGACTGAGCCCGGAGAAAAAAGACGACTTCGATATCAACAGCCAGCAGGTCATCCGCGAGCAGATCGATCCCATCAAGAAACAGCTCGCGCTGGCCGGCTTTTTTATCACCGGGCTCGCCCTCTTCGTCGGCGCCATCGGGATCATGAACATCACCTATGTGAGCGTGAAGGAGCGCACGAAGGAGATCGGCACGCGCAAAGCGCTCGGAGCGCGGCGGCGCACCATCCTGCTCCAATTTCTGATCGAAGCGGTGAGCATCTGCGTGCTCGGCGGCATTGGCGGGCTGACTGCCGCCTGGGCCCTCGCGGCCATCGCGGGTGTCTTGTTCCCCGCGCTGCCGATCGTGTTCTCCCTCGGTTTGGTGCTGTTTGGTTTGATCATCTCGATGCTCATGGGGGTCTTTAGCGGCTTCGCCCCCGCTTTCCAGGCCAGCAAACTCGATCCGGTGGTGGCCCTGCGCTACGAATAAACGAACGGATTCGCGCCATGCTCTTTGTTGAAATTCTCCGGCTGGCGTTCTCCTCGCTGAATGCGAACAAGCTTCGTTCCAGCCTCACGGTCCTGGGCATTTCGGTGGGCGTGTTTTCGGTCATCGGCGTCATGACGCTGATCAACGGCATGCGGAGTTCCATCGAGACGGGCTTGAATGTGCTCGGGGCGAATAGTTTTCAGATCAATAAATTCGCACCTTTCACCGACCCTGGACGCATTCGCAATCGGCGCGACATCACCTACGCCCTCGCGGTTCGTTTCACCGAACTCATGGGCGACGCGGCCCAGATCAACGTCCAACTCGGACGTGGCGGGAGGACCGTGGTGTTTAAGGACCGGCGGACCAATCCGAATGTCGGTTTGCGCGGCACCGATCAAAATTTCATCACGGCCTTCAACTTCGATGTCACCGTGGGCCGCAATATCGGACCGGACGATGTCGAGTACGCCCGCCCCATCTGCGTGCTGGGCTTCGATGTCGCGGCGAAGCTATTTCCGAACGAGTCGCCGATTAGTCAGCTGGTGCGCATCGATGGCCAGAACTACACGGTCGTCGGCGTGCTGGGGGCGAAAGGCACCTCCTTCGGGAACAGCGCGGACAACTTCGTGATGACGCCAATCACGCGCTGGCTCACGATTTACGGCGGACGTTCGCTGCGCTCCGTCAGCATCAACGTGCAGGCGCCGAGTCAGGCCACGTTGCCGGAGACCCAGGAAAAAGCGATTGGCGTGATGCGGCTGGTCCGGGGGCTTCATCCCGAGGATCTGGATGACTTCGCGATCTTCACCAACGAATCCTTGATCAACGCCTTCAATCAAATCGCCGACGTGGTGGCTGCAGGGGCGCTGGTGATCAGTGGCATCGCACTGCTCGCCTCGGGCATAGGGGTGATGAACATCATGCTGGTGAGCGTGACCGAGCGGACGAAGGAAATTGGGATTCGCAAAAGCATCGGCGCCCGGAAGCAGAACATTCTGCTGCAATTTCTCGCGGAGGCGGTCGCGCTTTCTTTGATCGGCGGCATTGCCGGGGTAATCATCGGCGTGGGGGGCGGCAACGCGGTCGCGATGCTGATGCGGACGGCGATCACGTTTCCGTGGCTCTGGGCGGGCATCGGGATGCTGGTCTGCGGCGGGATCGGAATTATCTTTGGGCTTTATCCCGCGTGGAAAGCGGCGTCGCTGGATCCCATCGAGGCTCTGCGGTACGAGTGAGAAAAGCTGGCTGGGTTCGCGATTCGCTTAAGGGCCTCAATTCCGGTTTGTCATTCGCATTGGGAGCGATACCCCGAAGCTTGCTTCGGCTTGGTTGCAAAAGGGTCCGGGGAGCGCGTGCCTCTCGCGTGCCGGTTCGGGCGTCTCGCACGAACCATCCGAACCGCTCTCGGCGAGACGCCGAGAGCAGCACGCGAGACGCGCGCCGGACCACTGTGAACGTCAAGGTGCATCAGTTTCTGCGAATGCCCCGGAGCTTGCTCCGGGGATGTTTACTCTGAGACCAGGACCAACTTCCGAGCAGCGGAAATGAACCACCCAATCCTCGGATTTTGTCTCGCGAAGGAGGTGAAGGAGACGAAGGCATTATATTACTTCGTT